>JBEBIF010000196.1:0-6733 GCA_040080515.1 Chitinophagaceae bacterium
ATCTTCCGGAAAGAAGATAGCAAACTGCCAGTTGGTCAGTTGGAAATACATATCTGGTTGCTCATGATATAACTGTACATCTTTATCAGGATTGTACCCACCATTCTCCACGGTGCATTTTTCTCTTGGTTTCCAGCCGATGGTTTCTACCCCGTTGATGCAAAGCTGGATATCAATATGCTGATTGTGGCATTCAAATTTTGCTACGGATGCTTCAGCCGTTACACCTGGCTTATTGGAAAAGATAGCTTTCAATCCTTCTGCAATATCTGATTTGCCATCCGGGGCATTGGCAAGATCAGTTTGTCCGATAAATGCAAACGCTTTTTCAAACAGCGGATGAAGGGAAAAGTATTTCGAAGCGTTATTTATTGTATCTATGATCATTTCGTTGTTTTTTTACCCACCCCATTCGGGGACCGTTTTATTGTTGGTGTCTGCTGCCCCTCCAGGGAGGGGATGAAGACCCTGTATTGCTGAATAGCGAACCGAACGATGAAGTGTGCGACGCAACCAAAGCCGATCAGGGAACTGAAGCTGGTAACACAATGAACACTTTTTATAAAGAGCCGTGAATAAATAATGACTCATTGACCTAGGTTCCCCTTTAGGGGACAGGGGTTTTATCTCTGCACCCTTCCACTACCATCCCCCTTCACCAGGTCCTTCACTTCACTCAAAGTAGCATGATTCAAATCTCCGGGTATTGTATGCTTCAATGCTGATGCCGCTACGCCAAACTCTGCTGCTTCATTCATCGGCAGGCCGGTCACCAATCCATAGATCAGACCGCTGGCAAAACTATCACCGCTACCTACTCTGTCCACAATTCGGACATTGTATTGTTTGGTGTGGTAGAACTCATTGCCATCATATACTAAAGCACTCCAGCCGTTATCACTTGCACTATGACTTTCCCTTAAGGAAGAAGCAATGAATTTGAATCCAAACTTATCTTTCATTTGTTTGAACACATCTTTGAAACCATCAAGGTTCAGTTCACCTTTGGTCACATCCGTATGGGCTGCTTTAAAACCCAGAGTGGTGTCAGCATCTTCTTCATTACCGATACAAACGTCTACGTATTGGCAAAGCTTGCTCATCACTTCTCTTGCTTTTTCTTTGGTCCAGAGTTTCTTCCTGTAGTTGAGGTCGATGCTGGTAGTGATGCCTTTTGCTTTGGCGGCTTTCAATGCTGCTTCGGTTAATGCCGCAGCTTTATCACTCAGGGCAGGGGTGATGCCGGTGGTATGAAACCAACTGGCGCCATCTAATATTTTATCAAAATCAAATTCGCTGGCATCCACGTCGGCAATGGAAGCGCCGGCACGATCGTACACTACTTGTGAGGCCCGCATGGAAGCACCCGTTTCCAGGAAGTAGATACCGAGCCGCTCTCCACCACGGGCAATGAACTGTGTATCCACACCATACCGGCGAAGGTGATTGATGGCAGACTGACCGATCGGATTGTTGGGTACTTTGGTTACAAAGGTTCCATTTAAACCATAATTACATAAAGCGGCTGCCACATTGGCTTCGCCACCACCATAGGTCACATCAAATGAATCAGCCTGTACAAAACGTTTGAAATCGGGAGTGGAGAGGCGGAGCATGATCTCTCCGAGTGTAACTACTTTCTTTGACATTGTTATTTAAATTTTAATTGGAACGCTGATGACGCGGATTAGGCGGATTAGCGCAGTTATTTGTTTATGTTTTATTTCAACTTAACTATTGGTGCAGGATCCATGTCTGTAAATTGTTGATTCTCTCCAGCCATACCCCAAATAAATCCATAATTAGCTGTTCCACATCCAAAGTGCATACTCCAGGGCGCTGATATAGCTGCTTCATGATTGGCCATTACCAAATGCCTTGTTTCTTCCGGCTGCCCCATGAAGTGGAATACACGATGCTCAGCCGGCACATCAAAATAGAAATAGACTTCCATTCTTCTTGTATGGGTATGGGGCGGAACGGAATTCCATACACTGCCGTTCTCTAACACCGTCAATCCCATTACCAACTGGCAACTCCTGATGCCATCCAGGTGAATGTATTTATAGATCGTTCTTTTATTGGAAGTGGAAGCATCACCCAAATTCACAGGTGCCGCTTTTTCTTTTGTCATGGACTTGTTGGGATACTTATGATGTGCCGGAGCAGATAATAAATAAAATATCGCCGGATCTTTCTTGCTTTGGCTTTTGAATTTTACTTCTTTAGTTTCCTTGCCCAGGTAAACACAATCCAATTTGTTTATAGCAAATTCTTTTCCATCAGCAATCACTAAGCCCGCCCCGCCCACATTGATGATGCCGAGTTCCCTTCTTTGTAAAAAGTAATCGGCTCTCAGTTCAGGATGATTGGGGATTGTCAACGTTTTATTAACTGGTTTAGCCCCGCCAATGATCACCCTGTCGTAATGCGAATACACCAACTGCACTGCATCGTCCTGCATCAGGTTTTGCACCAGGAAATTTTCCCGAAGTTGCGCTGTGTCCATTTCCTTTGTTTCCGCCGGACTATTTTGAAATCGTATTTCCATACCTTATGCTTTTACTGTTTTCGTAGCAGGTTCATCTATATGTTGCCAGTTGAAATAATTCTTCGCATTGTTAAAACAAATATCCTGTATCACTTTTCCCACCCATTCAATGTCGTTGGGCAATTCTCCATTTTCTATTTCTTCGCCAAATAAGTTGCACAACAATCGTCTGAAATACTCATGCCTTGGAAATGAAAGAAAGCTACGGCTGTCCGTCAGCATACCGATAAACCGGCTCAGCAATCCCATATTGCTCAGGGCATTGATCTGTTTGGTCATGCCATCCTTCTGATCAAGGAACCACCAGGAGGAACCCCATTGCACTTTGCCTGCTGCGGTGCCATCATTAAAGTTACCGATCATGGTGGCAAATAGTTCGTTGTCTGCCGGGTTCAGGTTGTAAATAACGGTCCTGGCTAATTTGTTATCGCTATCCAACCTGTCTAAGAATTTCGCCAATGCTCTTGCCTGGGAAAAATCACCGATGCTATCCCAGCCAGTATCAGGTCCCAGTTGTTTCAGCATGCGGCTGTTATTGTTGCGCAAAGCACCGAGATGATATTGCTGTACAAACCCCTTTTCACAATCCCACTCTGCAAAGTTCACCAGCATGGCTGATTTGAATTTGCGGTTCTCCACATAGGAAAGAGCGCCGCCGGACCTGATCTTGGCAAAGATGCCCGCTATCTCCGTACTGGTATAATCTTCGGCATATATTTCTTCCAGGCCATGATCGCTTACGCTGCAGTTGTTCGCAGCAAAATAATTATGTCGCTTCTTCAGCGCTGCCAGGTAATCATTATAAGTGCTGATAGAGATATCGGACGACTTCTCCAGGTTGGTGAGGTAGTTGTTGAAGGTATTCACATCATCTACGTTCATCGCTTTATCCGGACGGAAAGCCGGTACTACTTTTACACCCCATCCATCTTTCTGAATTTGCTGATGGTATTCCAGGTTATCAACCGGATCATCGGTAGTGCAGATCAGTTTTACGTTCATCTTTTCCAGCAACCCCCTCACACTGTATTCTTTTGTTTGCAGTTTGGCAGAGGTTTCTTCATAGATCTTTTCTGCAGATTCCGCATTCAAAATAGCAGTGATGCCGAAATAGCGTTGGAGTTCAAGATGCGTCCAGTGATATAACGGATTCCGTAAGGTATAAGGAACCGTAGCCGCCCAGGCCCTGAATTTTTCCCAATCAGTTTTATCACCGGTGATATAGGCTTCTTCCACACCGTTGGTACGCATGGCCCTCCACTTATAATGGTCGCCATTCAGCCATACCCGGGAGATGTTCTCAAAATTTTTGTCTGCAGCCACTTCATTTGGTGGCAGATGATTATGATAATCTATGATGGGCATGCCTTTGGCATACTCATGATACAGACGTTCTGCAGTTGCATTCGTCAGTAAAAAATTTTCGTCGAGAAACTTTTTCATCATGTTGTAGTTTAATTGGAACGCTGATGACGCTGATATAACAGATTCCTGCCGATTTGATCCGTATTGATCCGCTAAATCTGCGTTATCTGCGTTCCCATTTAGTTATAAACTTACTCCCCGTTTCCACGGAATAAAATCATCCTGGTTCAGCAGCACTGCTTTCGGTATCACTTCACCACTCGCTGCTTTGATACAATATTCCAGTATCGCCTCACCCATCTGCCGGATCGTTTTCTCACCTTCAATCACAGGCCCGCAATCAATATCAATGATATCATTCATTCTTTTCGCCAGGTTACTGTTGGTCGAAACTTTTATGGTCGGACAAACAGGATTACCGGTAGGAGTGCCTAAACCAGTGGTAAATAAGATCAGTGTGGCACCGCTGGCTGCTTTACCGGTAGTTGCTTCCACATCATTCCCCGGTGTGCACACTAAGCTAAGTCCGGGTTTAGTAGCTGCTTCGGTATAATCCAATACATCCACTACCGGTGAGGTACCGCCTTTTTTGGCTGCACCTGCACTTTTCATCGCATCAGTTATCAGGCCGTCTTTTATATTTCCGGGTGAGGGGTTCATAGAGAAACTGGAGCCGGCATTGGTCACCAGTTCATCATAGCGTTTCATCAGCTGCATAAATTTGCGGGCAGTGGCTTCATCCACCGAACGGTCAATTAACTCCTGTTCAACGCCGCATAATTCAGGGAACTCTGCCAGCAATATTTTACCACCCAGCGCAACTACCAGGTCTGCACAATACCCAACGGAAGGGTTGGCTGATATGCCACTAAAGCCATCGCTGCCGCCACATTTTACCCCGATACATAATTTATCAAGAGAAGCTGGTTTTCTTTCCAGCTTATTGATCTCGATTAGCCCTTCAAAGGTTTTACGGATCGCATCAGCGATCAGTTGCTCTTCGCTTTGTGATTGTTGTTGTTCAAAAATGAACAGGGGTTTGTCAAAATGTGAATTGTGATTCTTCAAATCATTTTTAAAATCTTCTACCTGCAGATTTTGACAACCTAAACTTAAGACAGTCACACCACCCACATTTGGATGATCAGCATATGCTGCCAGCAGTTTACTTAAAACGGCCGCATCCTGCCGGATGCCACCACAACCACCCTGGTGATTCAGAAATTTTATTCCATCTACATTTTTAAAAGGTCTTGCGTGACCATTAGCAGAAGGAGCAAGGTCAATTGATCCCAGGTTTTCCCCATTCTTGTAAGCATTCACCAACTGGTGAGTATATTGTTTGTATTTATCTGTTACAGCATAGCCCAATTCATTATGCATCGCTTCACGGATCACATCTAAGTTCCTGTTCTCACAAAAAACCGTGGGTATGAAGAGCCAGTAATTGGCTGTACCCACTCTTCCGTCGCTCCGGTGATACCCGTTAAACGTCCTTCCTTTGAATTTCGAAACATCAGGTGCCTGCCAGTCAAATGTTGCATTGCGGTATGCATAAGGTTCTGCTGCATGTTTGACATTTTCGGTTGACATCCGGCTGCCTTTTGGAATATCTTTTTGCACTTTCCCCACCAGCACACCATACATGGTCACTTCATCACCGGTCTTCATATCCTGTATAAAGAACTTATGCTTTGCCGGGATGTCTTCCTGCAATATATATTCAGACCCTTCAAAAGAGATCATTTCTCCTTTGGAAAGATTGGTCAATGCGACGATCACATTATCCGTTGGATGAACTTTTAAAACCCGGTGTTTCATTTAAACGATTACTTTTCTTGATTCCAGTTGCGCAATGGTTTGTAATACACCATTGGCTATCATATCCTGCAATTGTTCCTGTACGGCCATTAAAAATCCCGGTAGTTGGGTAAGATCAGTACCCCACAATTCTTCATTGCCCATTACTTCAGCTGCCAGTTTATCAGCAGCATGACTATTCCAGGCATTGTAAAAGTACTCCGCTGAATCGTCTTTTATTTCATACTCCGCACTATTTCTTTCACCAAAATATTTTCCATTGCTTTTCCGGGTGGCCTTCATGTACAATAAGAAACCCGCAAAGCCCGTAGCCATGTGCAGGGGAACTGTATCCGTCAGTTCATAATGACGTAGCAGGAGCGGTACATTTCTCATTTTCATCTTCGATGTGTACTGTACCGTAATGCTGAGCCACTGATGCTCGATAAAGGGATTGCAGAACCTTTCAAATACCCGGTCAGCAAAATCCTCTTTCACTTTTGGATCGATAGTAAATGGAATGGCCGGTGTAATTTCTGTATGCATCAGGTTCTTTGCAAATACGGAAAACAATGTATCAGTTACCGCTTCCCTGGTAATGTTGAAACCGGACAGGAATGCCACGCCACAATTAAAAGTATGAGTGCCATTAAGCAGGCGAAGCTTCAATTCCTTAAATAAAGTGATATCGGGAGTAATGATCATTCCTTCATCCGCTTTGCTGAAGGAAAGCACCTCCTTTACTTTTTGATCTCCTTCAATGGCCCATAGACGGAACACCTCACTCATGGTAAGTAATTCATCACTATACCCCAGTACGTCTTCCAGTTTTTTTGTTTCGGTCGTATTAGGCTTGCCCGGTACGATCCGGTCCACCAGGGAATTACAAAACGTATTATGCGTTTCCAGCCATTCAATGAATTTATAGTCCAAATTATTGCGGTGGGCCAGTTCCAGTACAATACTTTCCAGCTTTGAACCATTATCAGTAATTAATTCTGTTGGTACGATCACCAT
>JBEBIF010000197.1:0-6712 GCA_040080515.1 Chitinophagaceae bacterium
AACTGAATTGAGACAGGTCCACTCCTTTTCGCCTTGCAGTGGCAATAGTTTTGAAATGATCCTCCACATCCGGCAACAGCAAAGAAATGAACTCATCGAGTTTATCATAAACAGGTATCATTTTTTTCAGCTCAATTGCACAGAAACTAACATCATTCAGGTTTTTTATCTTACCGATCCTTTCATAGCGGAATGGCATGGTATCTACACAAAAGGTGGCCACCTTCAGAGGACTAATAGAAGGATGGCTGTCAATTCGGAAAAGCACCTCCCGGTAGTTAATTCCATATATCCAGAACAAGGTTTCGCTGGCCACCAGGTAATCCACATTATCCTTTAACGAGTACCCGGTCTCGATCATCTGCATATTGCAATTAATAAGTACAACCACATCTACCTTTCGCCTGAAGCCTTTTTTGATGGACTCCGATAATTCTTCCATCGTAAGCATATCTGTTTTTGCATACGTCTTTCTGAAAAGCTTGAGGTAGCCTCCCCTGTCTCCGTTGCCTTTTGAAGGGCCGTGGCTGAGCTTGAATTTTTTCTTGTGCCGGAATCCCGGATAGAAGCCGCTGGATGCTTTCGGTATAAACCGCTGATAAGTTTGGTTCTGCTTCGAATTGTATAATACATCATCCACGTCTTCCAAATTACTAAAGGAAAGCCTTTTTTCGGTTGTTGGGATGGGCTCAAATATTCCAAACCCGGCGCCATGATCAAAAACCAGCAGCATCAGTTTTTCTGCGGGATACTCTTTCCTGACATACTCAAACACTTTTTCAAGCTTTGCTTTACTGCCGATATTTATTTTTGGAAACACTTTTTCCCGGGTGGTCACAGGTTTACCCCTTCGCTTATCACTTAAAGAACTTACTTTGTTAAGTACGGCATTAACAGGCTTGCCCTTTTTAGAAAAGTCGATTTCGCTTTTTAAATACAAAAGATTAGTATACTTTAATGACCAGTTTCCATAACGGATGACATTTATTAAAACGAGAGATTGCTCTTGCAATCCATCATCAAGGCCATGTATTATAAATAATATAGTCCATTTCATACAAGATGGTTTCAATAAAAAGAATAAAACCTAATATACTATTAATTCTCTTAGTAATACACTACCTGCACGCCGGGGGGCAGCCTGCTGCTGATTTTCTGCATTTTAAAAAGTACTCCGGGGAAGAAGGGTTGCGTTCCAACTATTCAAAAAAAATTGTGGAAGACCCATACGGTTTTATGTGGATTGCGACCCAGGATGGTCTTTGCCGCTTTGATGGAAAAACCTTTATTCAGTTCAATAAGAACACCGCATCAAAGATTGCAGGGAACGATGTTACTGATATTGTAATTGATAAAGAGGCTAATCTTATCTGGGCTTCAACAGCTCTGGGGGGTATCAACGCCATTGACCTTAAAACCCTGAAGGTCAAAAAGGAGTTCCTGATCACCCGCCCCGGCTCCGAAGAACTGAATGACTGGATCGTCAGTATGCTATTGGTAAAAAACGAGCTTTGGATCGGCACCAATAACGGGTTGTTTGTATATAACACCGGCACCAACTCCCTTACGGGCAAATTAGAAACACCAGGGGTGATAAACGGAACCAGGGAGTTCCGGTATCAAAAACTGATCAGCCAGGATCAAACGAATATTGTTACACTGATTAATAACAACATTATTGCGGCATATAGTATCCGGGACAAAAAAATAATATCCGGCATCAACCTATCCGGCAATAATACAAAGGGTACCCTGCATATAAGTGATATTACCATTGTAGACGGGAAGAATATCCTTGCAGCAACAGCCACAGGAATCCGGCGCTTTCAAGTTCTTACTTCTTCCTTTGACAAGGAGTTGAAATTTACAGATGCCCCTGCATATGATTTTATTAAAATCCCCGATATACGTCTTATCAGCAAAGAATCTGAAGACATTCTGTGGCTTGCAACAAATAACGGTTTATATAAAGCAACCATCAGCAATAAACGTATCAACAGGGTTGCAGCTTCAACAAAATTTCAAAATTTTGATTGGGAGAGTTCGATCAATCAAATATACTTTGACAGTAATAAGCATTTGTGGATATCCGGCACACTTGGTATTTTGGCTTCCAATAATTCTCCCAGTCCTTTTACATCCTATACCGCATTAAATAACGATGTGCTGCAAATCGGGCATACATACAGCATTTTTAAAGATGCCCATTCCAATTATTTAATCAATACCGGCAATGGCCTGATCATTTCAGATAGTACCCTATCATCCGGAGAAAAAATTAACCCGCACATTTCTTTTTATTCAGCTACAGTTATTAAAGACCGTCAACTCGTCTTCTCTTCAAACGGCATACAGGTACTTACCAATAAGACCTTAAGCTCTCCCGTCACTTTTTTTCCGGAACTAAGGTCCATCGCATCGGAAGAGATCGGTACCTGGCTTAAGGCAGGAGACTCCGTACTACTATTGGCCAGCTATCTTAATAAAGGAATATGGAAGTGGAATTACAAAAGCAAAGAGCTTACTTACATTAGCACCCAGAAAAAAAATGACTCAGTTAACACCCAGCAAATTAATTCCCTCTATCCCGGTCCTTCAGGAGATGTTTTAATCGTTTGCCTTTCCAACATTTATAAATACTCCCTGGAGAATAATTCATTGATTGAAATACCTGTAAAAACCCCGGCCAATTGCATTTTTTATGATATAATCAAAAAAGGAACATATTACTTCGTCGGTACCTATGGTGACGGGGTATTGGTTTTTGACAATACATTTAATTTCGTAAGTCAGCTAAAGACTCAGAATGGTCTTTCCAATAACAATATATATAATTTTTACAACCTGAATGATTCCTCAATACTGGCATCCACCAATTTCGGAGCTTCAATAATTCATGCTAAAGATCTTTCTGTCAGATCGTACTATGCCGGTGACGGACTGGCATCAAATAGCTTAGAATACAACTTCCATACATACAGCAATGAAACCAGTTTCTTTTTGCCATCTCTTAATGGCTTTAGCATCGTTAATCCGGCGTTCTTATCCAGGAACACCATTCAACCAAAGGTGTATTTTGATAAAATATCTGTTGAAACGGCATCAGGCACCACAGACACCATTGATCTTGAAATAGAAAAAATCCGGGTACCCAATAATTTTCACCGGGTCATCATCTTTTTTGCCGGGCTAAACTTTTCAAATTCTGACAGGATCACCTATGCCTACCGGATTCAAAAAATAACAGACAACTGGATAAACAGCGATGGAAAGAATTTTATATCCCTGATAAGTATGTCTCCGGGCACCTACACCCTGCAGCTAAAAGCTATTAATGAAGACGGAGTTGAAAGCAACATTAAAGAACTCATACTTGTTTTCCTTCCCAAATGGTACCAGACCTGGTGGTTCAAAACGTTACTGGTACTAAGCATAATCACCATCAGTTATGCCCTGTACCGTATGCGGATCAACCAGTTCAAAAAAGAGCAACAGATACGTACCAAAATTGCCAGCGATCTGCATGATGATCTTGGAAGCACCATGAACAGTGTAAAAGTATATGCCAATCTTGCCATCATGGAAAAGCAGGCCGATAAATATCTTCCTTTGATAAAAGATGGTACACAAGATGCCATTACCGGTATCCGGGATATCATTTGGGTGCTCGATGATAGCAAGGATAGTATCGAACACCTGCTTACACGGATCAATTCCTTTGCTTCCCCTCTTTGTGAAGCGAATAGCATCCGGTATAAGCAAGAGTTGTCTGACAATGCCAGGGATCATAAACTGGGACAGGAAGAAAGACGAAACCTTTATATGATGCTGAAGGAAGCTGTCAATAATTCTGTTAAATATTCAGGAAGTGAAACGATAGAAATAGAAGTTTCAGTACTAAAAGGAAAGCCCGTTATCCAGGTAAAAGACAACGGAAAAGGGTTTGATACGGCAAAGAACAGCGAAGGCAACGGGCTGAAAAATATGCAGCGAAGGGCCAAAGAAATTAAATACCGCATTCAAATAAATTCCGCTCCGGGTAAAGGCACTACCCTCTTGTTTGCGAAAGCTTAGTTTATTGAAACAATGCTGTGCTTAATGGCATACAGCACCAATCCCACCCGGTTCTTAATATTGAGTTTTTCGAACAACGCATCACGGTAACCATCTATGGTGCGGGGACTGAGAAACATTTTCGTTGCAATTTCCTTATACGTCATTTCGGTACTGGCCAGTTTCAGGAATTCGATCTCCCGCTCATTCAGCTCCAGCATTTCCTTTGTGCCATTACCAGGTTCATCTACTTTATAAATAGAATGAAGCAATTTCCCGGTAACTAATTCAGAATAATGCACTCCCTTCGTCATTACATCATCAATGGCATGCTTCAGTTCAAGCGGATCAGCTCCTTTCATTACGTACCCTTTTGCCCCGTTCTTCAGCATACGAATAATGGCGTTCTCATCATCAAGCATACTCAGCGCCAGCACATGTATCAGCGGGTAGTTATTCTTCAGCCATAAAGTGGCAGCATAACCATCCATTTCGGGCATATTGATATCCATTAAAACAATATCCGGAAGGTCTTTCTTATCCAGTTTACTGATCAGTTCTTTTCCGTTGCTGCACTCAAACTGTATCGTATAGCCCAGGTTGGTAACCAGCCCTGCCAGCCCGTTGCGGAGCAACACATGATCATCTGCCAATGCTACTTTTACTTTGTCCATAATTTTCAGTTGATTGGTGCCTCTAATTTAATTCTTCTGTTGCCAGAACCGTTGGTTTTTATTTGCAGCTTTCCGCCGAGTAATTCAGCCCTGTCAAAAATGGTGAGGTTGAAAAACCCCGGTTGCTTTTTGGTCCTGCTTCTCCGGATCATTTCACCGGTATAAGAAATGATAAACTGCAATTTATTGCCGGAGCACTTCATCTCCACCCTGGTAAGGTTTCCTTGTTGCTCTTCCCTGATACTGTTGAACAGCTCCAGTAAAATACCGAACAGTATCATCCCCTTTTCGCCCCGCAGGATCGCAGGCATCTTGTTTTCATTATCTGTCAAATATTCAGCTTCAGGATACCGGGATCTAATTTCCGCCGCCACTACCCGGTGAAACCCTGATCCATTGATAATATCTTCTTCCGGGTAAAACAAGCGGCACATACTCCGGAGGTCGTGAATGGTCTTACCCACCATTTCACCCGAAGAAGCTATTTTTTCCTTTCCGTCGGCTTCAAAGCCGTAGCGAAATGCCGAAAGTTGCAATCGTATCAGGCTTAGCATCTGCCCGATGTTCTCGTACACTTCTTTTACCACTGTTCCCAAATAATGTTCCCTGATCGTAAGCCGGGCCCTGAGTACTTCATGCTGGTACAGCAGTTTTTCATATGATTCGTGATAAGGCATCCGGCAATATCACGAATCGGCCGTTGGTGAAAAAGGGGAAAAACACGGGAACTTATTATGATATGGAAACGATGCCGTTTTTGATGGCATATAATACCAATCCCACCCGGCTTTTGATATTCAGCTTTTCAAACAGGGCATCCCTGTAGCCGTCGATAGTGCGGGGGCTGAGGTGCATTTGATCTGCAATTTCTTTATAGGTCATTTCGGTGGCGGTCAGTTTCAGGAATTCCAGCTCCCGGTCCGTCAGGTTATCTTCTGCGGCTTTACCATTACCCGGGTCATCCAAAATAGAACGCATCAGGCGACCGGTCACCATTTCAGAATAATAAAACCCTTTTGCTGCCAGCGATTCGATAGCAGCTTTCAGTTCCGATGGGTGGGAGTCTTTCAGTATATATCCTCTTGCACCGTTCTTCAGCATTTTGATGATGGCCTCTTCCTCATCATACATGCTCAATGCCAGCACTTTTATTTCCGGGTAGTTGGTTTTTATCCAGGCAGCGGTGGCATATCCATCCATCACCGGCATATTGATATCGAGCAACACTATATCTGGTTCTGCAACTTGCTTTATCTTCTCCGTAAATTCTTTTCCGTTATCAGCTTCGAATAATACAGTATAACCCGATTCCTTCAGCATACCGGCCAGTCCGCTACGGAGCAACACATGATCATCCACCAATACAATACTTCTGTTTTCCATTTTCACTTTATTTAGTCGTTAACTGATTGTTTTCAAAAGGTACATTAATTTTTACAACGGTACCAGCTCCTGCCGTGCTGCTCATTGTAAAAGCTGCACCGATCAGTTTGGCCCGGTTGTGCATATTGCGGATACCGAGACCGAAGCCTGTATCACCTTCGTGGTTTAATGGAGAAAGGTCAAAGCCTTTACCATCATCTGAAACCTGTAGTTCCAAACCAGCGCCGGTATAAGTGGCCAGCACTTGTACCGTTTGTGCCCCGGCATGCTTGATAATATTATGCAATGCTTCCTGCACAATACGGAAAAGGATGAGTTCTTTTTGCGGTTCCAGTTTTTTGGCACTACCTGTAATAGTAAACTCTGCTTTGAGCGAATCTGTTTTCCGTATCATATCCAGTTCATACTCGATGGCCCTTACCAAACCAATGGCGGTAATATTATCAGTATTAAAGCTTTTAGATAGATCTCTCAGGTCATTGATGGCTTTACTTACCTGGCTGAGGGTGTCATCTATTTTACCTTGCAGCTTTTCTGTCTTCGCAATATCCATCGTATTCAGGTTCAGTTTGGCGAGGCTGAGCACCTGCCCTACGTTGTCG
>JBEBIF010000198.1:0-6707 GCA_040080515.1 Chitinophagaceae bacterium
GATTCTTTTATATTGATTTTTTTTTCCTGCATTGAAGGGTTAAAGATAACGACGAATTAAGGAGCCTGTATTATTCCCCTTTAGGGGTTAGGGGTTCTCCACGCTGCATCATACTCCACCAACTTTTTTTCCATAATAGCATACACTTCGTCCCGCAGCTTTTTTACATCTGCCAGGGTGTAGCCTTCCACGGGTATTTCATCTAAATAGACAATGCGGCTTACACCCGGTGTCATCAAAAACAAGCTTTCATACGGCATTCTTCTGTAGGCATCCAGAAATAATACCGGCTTTACCGGCGTCTGTGTTTCAATAGCCACCCGGAAGGCACCATCGTAAAACTCTTTCAATGGTGTTGTACCCATATTAAAAGTGCCTTCAGGAAACACCATCACTGAAATTCCTTTATTGATCAATGATTTTAATACCCGTACACTGTTGGCCCTGTTGGAAGCGCTGCTCCGGTCAACAGTTACAATAGCATTACGGTAAATAAATCCGAACACCGGTACCTTGCTCATCTCTGCTTTTCCCAACGGACGTATCGGCTGTCGATAGGCTTTTACAATAATAGCTGCATCCAAATAAGAAATGTGATTGCTGACGAAGATGTAGGACTTCTTTTTATCATGCGGCACTTCATACATCTTTTTATGCCAGACAAAAATTAACGGGAACCACAGGTCGGCCCAGAGCATACATAAACGTATGGCCATATTGCCCCCTTTTATCCTGCCAAAAAAACTGGCGATCAATACAAATGGGAAGATGAGCAGCATGACGGCTACGAAGGTGATGAAGGCGTAGATCGTGTATATGGCTTTGAGCAGTTTCAAGATTGATTAATGTGAAAATGTGGGAATGTGGAAATTTGGAAATGAAGAATGCTGAGTAATGGACAGAACGTACAAGAGTGCGACGCAACGGAAGCTCAATAGAATTACTAAAGCCCGGCCCATACTATTTGTTTTTGTATTTATCATCATCACCGGGGCAACTGCATTTGAAATCTGTTTCAAGATCGATCACTGTCACTACCACTGTTTTATCATTGCATTGTGCATATACGATACGTACCCGCTGGTCGTCGTTGGTACGGCCTTCCACGGCATAGCGGGGGCAGCGGGCATTTTGCAGATCGCTTTTGTTGTAATTGATCGTTCCCTCCTTCATGATCTCCTCCACTTCTGCCTGGGATATCTTGCGGCATTGCATCCTGCACTTTGCATGGTTGCTGTATTCAAGGTAAGCTGTGCGGCGGTCGAAGCCCTTGTCACGGTTGGTAGGATTGGTGGCCGGGTCTTTGGGTTTGTCGGTGGTAACTTTTGGTTTGGGAACAGGTTCATTTCCCTTTCTGTATTGTTTAATAACAATAACAGCCACCGCCAACAGAGCTATTAAAAGATATGGGGCCCATTTCTTATTCACTATCAAACATTTGGCTAAAAGTACCAGAATTTAAAAAATCAACGAAATCAAATTAATCCTGTAATCCGTGGTTATCTTTGTCCGCTATGGCAGAATCAAGAACAGTGGCTTTTCACACACTCGGTTGTAAGCTCAATTTCTCCGAAACCTCTTCCCTTTCCCGTATGCTGGAAGTGGAGGGTTTTGAGAAAAAGGGCTTTGATGAACTGGCTGATGTGTATGTGATCAATACCTGTTCCGTTACAGATAATGCAGATAAGGAATGCCGCCACCTGGTGCGCCGCATACAACGAAAAGCGCCGGAAAGCCTGGTGGTGATCACCGGCTGTTATGCTCAATTGAAACCCAAAGAGATCGCCAGCATCCCCGGTGTGGACCTGGTGCTTGGCGCTGCAGAGAAGTTCAACATTGTGCAGCATATTAAAGAACTAACCAAAGGGGATTCTGCGAAGATCTGCAGTTGTGATATTGAAGAAGTATCCGGCTTTCATTCATCCTGGTCGATGAATGACCGCACCCGTACTTTTTTGAAAGTGCAGGACGGTTGTGATTATAATTGTTCTTTTTGCACCATTCCGATGGCGAGAGGAAAAAGCAGAAGCGATACTATTGAAAATGTGGTGAGTAATGTGGCACATTTAGCCAAACATGGTGTGAAAGAGATCGTGTTGACGGGAGTGAATTTGGGGGATTTCCTCACCCCTGCCCTCTCCACAAGTGGAGAGGGGGAAGCGAAGACTCCGAAAGTTCAAAGAGGAAATTTTTATGGTCTTGTACAAGAGCTTGAAAAGGTAGAAGGCATCCAACGCTATCGCATATCTTCTATTGAACCGAACCTGCTGACGAATGAGATCATTGAATTTGTGGCGAACAGCGATAAATTCATGCCGCATTTTCATATCCCTTTGCAAAGCGGCAGTAATAAGATACTGGGACTGATGCGGCGGCGCTATAAAAGAGAGTTGTATGCTGAAAGAGTGGCGCTGATCAAAACACTGATGCCGCATTGCGCTATCGGTGTGGATGTGATAGTGGGTTTTCCAGGTGAGACGGAGGAGGATTTTAAAGAAACATTTGACTTCCTTCATTCATTGGATATTTCTTACCTGCATGTGTTCACTTATTCTGAGCGGGATAATACACATGCGTTAACGATCAAACCGGTAGTGCCGATGCAGCTGCGGCATGAACGAAATAAAACGCTGCGCAATTTATCTTTTATGAAAATGCAATACTTCACTGAACAACATGCCGGTCAAACCCGCAAGGTATTATTTGAAGGACAGGATAGAACAAATATGATGGAAGGGTATACCGATAATTATATACGTATCACAACTCCTTTTAAAGAAGAATGGGTGAACCAAATCGTTGACTGGAGATTGTAACAAAACCAATGAGAATTATTAGCTAATCTGCTTTTTGTTTTTTTTCAAGTTTTCTAAAATATCCCCGCAAGAGGAAGTTGTGTTTGAGCGCCTCCATATTCTGATTAAATGCGGCTGTTCCCTTCTCAATATTTGAAAGGCTGTTACTAAGTTTTGTAACAAGTGCTGAATCTTTAAGAATAGCATGTGCAGGCCCTTTGCCACTATTGATGTCCTGTTTGAGTTGTTGTGTTATACTGGTAAGTTCATTGGCCAGATCTTTAGCATGGTCACCTACTTGCTGTATCTTATAGATAGCTTCGTTCAGGTTGTAAGCAATAGCTGTGTCTGTCAGTAATGCACCCAGCGAGCCTCTGCCAGCTTTCACATCATTAATTATTGCATGGATATTTTCAACCATATTATCAGCATTGGCAGCGGCATTCCTGATACTCTGAGCAGAAGCCCTGAGGTTATCAGGCAGTGTTTCCTCGTTTAATAATTTCCATAGCGCTGAGCTGTTATTGATACGGAGAACAGTCAATTTGAGTTCTTCCGAAACATCTTTAATGTTTTTATTTGTCTTATCCAGCGTTTCCAGCATATCATCGGTACTGACACTTTTTTTTGTCACAAGAAGATCACCGTTTTCAGCCAGTGGCGAACCATCTTTAGCCGGTGTTATGTTCAGAATCCTGTTTCCCATCAATCCATCAGTGCTCATACTCACAATATCATTTTTGTGGATGTATCTTTTCATTTTTGAATCAATAAGTAATGAAACCTCAATCAGGGTATCGTTTAATATAACTACCTTTTTTACTGTACCCACCTGTATGCCCGAATACCGCACATTATTACCCGCCGTAAGCCCATGAACATTTTCAAATCTCACTTTCAGCGTATAATTACTGCCAAACATATTGGTATCTTTTCCTATCATGTATAATGAAAAGATCATGATCAGCAAGCCTGCCAGTACAAATACTCCCAGTTTGATATTATTAACTGCTCTCTTTGCCATTATTCAAAAAATTGTTTGACTTTTGAGTCTTTATTTTCTTTCAGTTCTTCATAAATGCCCTCTGCATAACATCTGCCATCAATCAGCATTACAATCCTGTCAGCAGTTGCCCGTATACAACTCATGTCGTGCGAAATGATCAGTGCAGATGTATTATACTTCTCTCCCATTTCCTTCATAAGTGTACTGATCTCTTTACCGGTTATTGGATCGAGACCAGTAGTAGGTTCATCGTACAAGATGATCTCCGGATCAAGAATCAGCGTTCTTGCCAGTGCAATTCTTTTGCGCATTCCGCCGGATAACTCTGCCGGCATCATATCCACAGTATGCGCCAGCCCAACATTGGTAAGAACCTCCATAACCTTTTTTTCTGTTTCAGCAGCGCTGACTTTTATCCAATGGCGGCGAAGAGGAAATTCAAGATTCTCTCTGACAGTCATTGAATCATATAAAGCATTACTTTGAAATAAAAACCCAACTTTTGTTCGCACCTCATCCAGTTCCCGGGTATTTAATTCTTCAATATTACGTCCCAATACATTGATACCACCACCATCCGGATAGAGTAACCCGATAATACATTTAATCAATACTGATTTCCCGGAGCCTGATTTACCCAACACAGCTACATTCTCTCCTTTGCTCAGACTGAGATTAAAATCTACCAGCACCTGGTTATCACCAAAGGATTTATAAAGGTTTTTGACCACCAGAACATTTTCCGGCTCTGCCTGTTTTTTCTCTTTTCTTCCTATCGTAAATACCTCTTCCATCATTATTAATTAAGTCCGAGAAAATCTGTTATCTGCACAGCGAGGAGATCCAAAATGAATATCAGCACTGAACTTACCACCACGGCAGAGTTGGCAGAGCGGCCAACCCCTTCTGTTCCTTTTTTAGAATTAAACCCTTTATAACAGCCCACAATGCCTACTGCAAAACCGAAAAAATATGTTTTTACGAATGCCGGTATAAAATCATTAAAGGAAAGTGCATCAAACACCTGCCTGAAGAACAAGTCAAGGCTGATAACACCTTTGATATTATTTCCCAGGTAAGAACCATACAAGGAAATCGCATCGCTAAGAATAACAAGTACCGGCAACATTACTGTGGCGGCCAGCACCCTTGTTACAACCAGGTATTTAAATGGGTTAGTACCGCTCACTTCCATTGCATCGATCTGCTCTGTGACTTTCATACTGCCCAATTCGGCACCAATACTGCTGCCGATTTTCCCGGCAAAGATCAGGGCAGTGATGACTGGCCCTATTTCCCGCACAACTGCAATGCCTACCATGGCCGGTAACTGGCTTTCTGCACCATAACTGATAAGTGAGGGACGTAGTTGCATTGTCAGTACCAGCCCCATGATGAAACCAGTTAGCCCAATAAGCGGAAGTGATTTGTAGCCGATAATAAAGCACTGGCGCATCAGTTCAGCAATCTCATAACGGGGTTTGAATCCCTGTGAAAAGAATCTGCCTGTAAACCGGCTCAACTCGCCGGTCTCATTCAGGAATCGTTGCCATGTTTGGGGCAAAGACATAAATAACCGTTCTGCTGCAAAACTTAATTAATTAGCTGCTATTTTTACTGAAGCAGGTCATTAAAAGCGGTGAGAGTTATCATTAGAAGAGAGAAGTGGAACGTACTGGGCTCGAACCAGTGACCCCTACTCTGTCAAAGTAGTGCTCTGAACCAACTGAGCTAACGTTCCGAAGCCGTAAAAATAACGGTTTTCATCATTGCTGGAAAGTTTTTACACTCAGCTATTCCCTATATTTCTCAGTGTTTCCTTCGCCCTCTGCGTGTCGCCTCCCCTCTTTTCCACATTCTTTTTCCCTCCGGTGCAACTTTCCTACTTTTAACTTGTCATTTTATTATATGCAGAAATACCAGGTGACCATACAGTTTGACATGAGCGATGATTTTATGGACCTGGTGCCGCCCCACCGCACCTACATTAATTTCCTTATTAACAAAGGAACCATTGATCATTATGCGGTGAGCATGGAAACCCAGCGGTCATGGATCACACTCAACGCAGAAGATAAAAAAGACGTGGAAAAGATCCTGAAGAAGTCTCCCCTCTTCAAATTCTGGCATTTTGAAATTGATGAATTATTTGTATTAGACGGACAACATTACCGCTTACCGGAAGTAAACCCTAATTAGAGGATAGTGGATAGATGACAGATGATAATTGTACAACACTATCATCTATCCGTTATCCACTATCATCTATCAACTATCATCTGCTCATCCATTTCGGTTTCTTCTTCATTACCTTCTTATACACAGCGCAGCTTTCTGTATGTGCCCCCGGTAGGTATCCAGTGCTCATTAAAAATTCATTCACGATCTCACCGCCCGTAAACCGGAAAGTGATCTTGAACAACTTCACCCATTCTTCTTTTGTTTTGGGGTGATGGGTATCCAGCCATTTTTTAAAGGAACCCGATTCTTTCTGGATCGCTTTGATAGCCCTTGCATTATGTATAGCTGCTTCTATCTTCAGCCGGTTGCGGATGATACCTGCATCCTGCATCAGTTTTGCTTTCTTCTTATCGGTGTAGCGGGCTACTTTGTCGAGATTGAAATCATCAAAGGCTTTAAAGAAATTGTCTTTTTTCTTCAAAATGGTCTCCCAGCTAAGACCTGCCTGGTTGATCTCCAGCACCAGCCGGGCAAAGAGCAAATTATCATTATCAATGGGAAAACCGTATTCATTATCATGATAATGGCGGTGAACGGTGTCTTTTCCGGCATTTTGCACAAATTCGCAGTAAGTGGTTGCCATACAATCAATTTTGCCCGAAAATAGAGGAAAATTATTTTGTCTGAAAAGCCCATCACCCCTATCTCTGTCTCTTATACACATC
>JBEBIF010000008.1:0-27724 GCA_040080515.1 Chitinophagaceae bacterium
TTTAAAAAAATAGTTAATTTTTTTTAGGGGTATTTACTGTATCTGCTTGTCTTACAGGATACTAACAATCAACGTTTAATGAGCCAGGAAAAGTTTTGGGTGCTTTTTTCTAAAAAATTGTCAGGAGAAGCTTCTGCAGAGGAGTTTAAACAGCTGGAAAGTCTTATTAATGAGCATCCGGAATGGCAATATTCCATTCAGAACCTGGAAGATCTTTGGAGGCAGCAGCCATCAAGCGACTCTATAAAGGAAGAAGATGCTTTTTTGCTTCACTTGCACCGGATGAATGAAATGAACATCCCTTTTGGGGATACCGATAATGAACTGGCCCGCCTCTTTCCGGAGAAAAAAAGCAGGGCGAAATGGTACTGGGCAGCGGCGGCCGTGTTTATAGCAGCAATCAGCTTGTTTGCCTTCAAAAAGATGACAAACAGTAGTGGAGGAGATAAAGAGCTGGTGGCCGGTCAGTTAAATGAAGTATCTACCCGTCCCGGTTCCAAATCAATGGTAAAATTGCCCGATGGTTCTACCGTTTGGCTGAATGCAGGAAGCAAGATCACCTATAATAAAGATTTTGGAAAGGATACCCGTGAAGTAACATTGACCGGGGAAGGTTTTTTTGATGTGACAAAGATGAATGACAAGCCGTTTGTAATTCATACCGCTACCATTAATATTAAAGTATTAGGTACCGCTTTTAATGTAAAAGCCTACCCGGAGGATAAACAAACCGAAACCAGCCTGATCCGTGGAAGTATCGAAGTGACAATCAAGAACCGGCCCAATGATAAGATCATTCTTTCGCCCAGTGAAAAACTGATAGTGGAGAATAACAGTACCCTACAGAAAGAAAAGATCAAAACCAGTATAAACAGTGTGCCACAGCCGGTGATAGCACCGATGATATCTGTTAATAAGCTTAAATACAGCCCGGTGGACAGCACAGTGGCAGAAACACAATGGATCAACAACAAACTGGTGTTCAGAGATGAGGCTTTTACAGACCTGGCCGTAAAAATGGAAAGATGGTTTGATGTAAGTATAGAGATAAACGACCTGTCATTGAAACAGGCAAGGCTTAATGGAATTTTTCAGTCGGAAACTATTATACAAGCACTTGAGGCTTTAAAAATATCCATACCCTTTCAATATGAACAGACAGGAAACAAAATAATTATTCACCGCTAACGCTTATGCCAATGATTAGTACAAATACCTCCTGAAAAGGGTGTAATTAAAAAGCGGGAAACCGGTGCAACGGCTTCCCGCAAGGTTAAAGTTTGCCGACAGGTTCTTATAAAGAATCTGCTTTATTAACCCTTCAAATGTAAAATATGAAAAAAACCGAAACAGTTGCTGTTTCTAAAAAGGCTTTGACGTTTTTAAAGATTGCCAGAATTATGAAACTGACGATTGCACTATTGCTAATTGCTTGTCTGCAGGTATCCGCCAAAGGGTGGTCCCAGGAAAGAATTACACTAAAACTCAACGAAACGGAGATCAAAAAGGTCCTTTTTGCTATTGAGAAAAAAAGTGATTACCGCTTCTTATTTACAGAAGATGCAATGAAAGGGAAGCCCAGGGTTTCCATAAATGTGGTGGATGCCACCGTTTCAGAAGTGCTTGACCAGATACTGGCCAACACCGGGGTAAGCTACAAAATACTGGGAAGTAACCTGGTGGTACTTAAAGAAGGTATTGGTGCTGCCGAGATCATTACCCAGGAGGTAAGAATTACCGGAAAAGTAACTTCTGCTGCCGGCGAACCGCTGGCCGGCGTATCGGTATTTGTAAAAGGTTCCCGAACAGGTACTGTAACCGATGCAAGTGGTAATTTCTCCATTACTGTGCCAGACGATGCCATATTGGTATTTAGCTCAGTAGGGTATGAAAGTGTTGAAATGTCTGTAAAAGGCAAAACCAGTTTGACCATTTCCCTGAACCAGTCAGAAAAAATTCAGGATGCTGTAGTGGTCATTGGTTATGGCTCTGCAAACAAAAGAGATCTTACCGGCTCCATCGTGAAAGTATCTGGTAAAGAAGTGGCAGATAAACCGAATACCAACCCGGTAGCTTCACTACAGGGCAAAGTAGCAGGGTTGTCTGTTGTAAACAATGGTACTCCCGGAGCTGCTCCTGATATCCGTATCCGTGGTACGATCAGTATCGGCTCAGTTAATCCCCTGTTTGTAGTGGATGGAATTTTTAATGATAATATCGATTATATAAATCCCAATGATATCGAGTCTATTGAGATATTAAAAGATCCGTCTTCACTGGCGATCTTTGGAGTAAGAGGTGCTGCGGGTGTTATTTTAGTAACAACGAAGAAAGCCAAATCAGGCCAGGTGATCATTAATTTCAATTCTTCTTTTGGTACCAAAAAACTGGTGGACAAAATAAAATGGGCCAATTCAGCCCAGTTTAAAACCTTGTATGAGGAAGAGAAATTAAACCTGAATACGCCCATTCCTGCTTTTGATTATACACCGTGGACAGCGAATACCGACTGGGTCGATGCCGTAACCAGAACGGGAAAATTTACAGCCAACAACCTGAGTGTGTCTGCCAGTACAGACAGGAATAAATTCACCATGGGTATGGGCTATACGGCAGATGAAGGTTTGATCCGGCATGAAAAACTGGAGAAGATTCTTTTTTCCATGAACGATGAATTCAAATTAACTAAAGGATTAAAAGTTGGATTTACCTTTAACGGAGTCAGACAGGATAATCCCTACGGTGCCGGGAATGTGCTGAATGATGCCCGGAAAGCTGCTCCCATCGTTCCATCCGGAACAAAGAGCTACTATGTTAAAAACCCATACGGGTTAGATAGTTTTTACCAAAACCTTTATTACGAACTGCCTTCCATTCAGAATTCAGGTGTGGTTAATCCCTTATTACGATTAGAGAACGAGTGGAATAAAACGATCAGTATTGAATACAGAACGGTGGCCAGTGTGTTTGCAGAAATTAATTTCTTAAGGGATTTTAGTTTTAAAGCTACCCTGTACACAGATATGAGCAACGTAAATACAAGGAGATACACTCCGCTGTATTATTCATATTATGTTCCAACTGATACGCAGTTCCTGGCCAGTTCATCTACCAGCGTGAATGAGGATGATAATTCTTATAAAAAGTTTCAGCAGGATTATATCCTTAATTACAAAAAGAAATTTGGCAGTCACAACATCACTGCTGTGGCAGGTTTTACTACCTACTATGCCGGCGTTTTTTTAAGGGGTGCCAGTGTAAGCCAAAGCTCTACAGGTGCACCAATACCTGACGATAAGCGTTTCTGGTACATCAATAATGGTTTCGGCGCTGCACAATCTCAAAGGTCCAATTCCATTCAATCTGAAAATGCAACCGCTTCAGCACTGCTGCGGGTGTTGTATAACTATAATGGCAGATACTTTTTAAATGGCTCTTTCAGAAGAGACGGATCTTCTCAAATATCACCAGCGAACCGCTGGCAAAACTTCTGGGCATTAGGTGGCGCCTGGGAATTGTCTAAAGAAAACTTTATGAGCGGTCAGAAGATCTTTGATTTCGTTAAATTAAAAGCTTCTATCGGTGTGTTAGGTAATCAGAATACCTATGGATTCCCTTATCCATTCTATCCTGGTTTGAAAACAGGAACAGCGGCTGTTTTCGGAGACAATATTTATAATGCCTATTCGCAGGCCTATCTGCCAGATGAGAATTTGAAATGGGAAACGGTACATGCTAAAGAGGTGGGAGTGGAATTAAGTGCGCTGTCCAACAGACTCCATTTTGAAGCCAGCTACTTTGATAAGGTTACCAAAGACCTGATGACCTATATCCCGGGTATTAATGGTGCGGCAGATGGGTTGACCAATATCGGCAGCATTAAAAACAACGGTATAGAACTTACTGCAAGCTGGGATCAGAAACTGGGCAAAGACCTGACTCTTACTGTAAGCGGAAACTTAACCACTTATAAAAACAAAGTGCTGGAACTGGCCAATAAAGACTTTGCTATCATAAGCGGATTCAACAGAACCGTAGTAGGTGAACCAATTGGCTCTTTCTACGGTTATATAGTTGAAGGTCTTTACCAGTCTTACAATGATATACTGTCTTCACCGATTAATACCGAATTTGCTTATGGACCCGGTGACTTCAAGTATAAGGACTTAAACGGAGATGGAAAGATCAATACTGCCGACAGAACTATTATCGGTAATCCTACTCCCGACTTTACCTATGGTGGATCTATAGATGTGAAATTCAAAAGATTTGATTTCGGAGTTGATTTTGGTGGCGTATATGGCAACGAGATCTACAGAAACTGGGGCGGTACAGAATCTCCGTTCCAAAGAGTGAACTATCCTGACTTTAAGATCAACAGGTGGCATGGTGAAGGCACCTCCAACTGGGATCCAATTTTGGGACAAGATCACCGGATCAACTATGAATCATCAACCTATGGTATCGAGGACGGAAGTTATTTCAGAATAAGAAATATCCAGTTGGGATATAATTTCAACCCAACATTGCTGGCAAAACTAAAAATCAAGGATCTTCGTTTGTTTGCTAATGTGCAAAACCTTAAGACCTTCAAAAACAATTTAGGATACACGCCTGAATTTGGAGGAAGTGCTATTTCTTTTGGTGTGGATAATGCAGGCGGTGCTATCCCTGTAGTAGCAACGTTTGGAATAAATGTTACGTTTTAATTTTAAAAAATAAACAAAAGCGATATGAAAAAGAACAACCTTTTTTTATCAACTGTGCTGGTACTCGCAATACCTGCTTTGTTTATGGTAAGCGGCTGTAAGAAATTTCTCGACCGTAAACCATTAACTGCTACCCTGGATGACTTAAAGCAGGGTGGTATCGAAGGGCAGGTATTCGGTATATACAGTGCGATAAAAGATTATGATATCGGCCAGGTATTTGGCGGCATTCCCTGGCAGGGCATGCACAATTTCCGGTCAGACGATTCTCAAAAGGGAAGTGAGCCTTCTGATGGAGCTGAATGGGTAGCACCTTTTGATAACTTCAATTACGTAAAAGACCTGTGGGCTTCTAACTTCTACTGGGAAGCACACTACCGGCTGATCCATTTATGCAACACCGCTTTACAAACAGCTGACTCATTGAACCTGTCAGGTGTGGAATCCGATGTCAATATTGCAGAAGCCCGTTTCTTCAGGGCATTCTCTTATTTTGATATGGTGAGAACGTTCGGTGAAGTGCCTAAAATAGATTTCAGGATATATAGCGCCGGACAGGCAAATATTGCAAAATCACCCACTGCAGCGATCTATGCATTGATTGACGCAGATTTGGAGTATGCCGCCGTCAACCTGCCGGCAGAGTGGGGCTCAAAATACCCCGGAAGATTGACCAGTGGCGCTGCAAAAGCATTATTAGCAAAAACACACTTGTTCAGAGGCAACTGGGCCCAGGCATTGTCACTTTGCCAGCAGGTGATCGCTTCAGCTAAATACTCTCTTTTCTCCAGTTACTTTGGCATATTTAAAGACGCCGGAGAAAATTGCAGCGAATCAATACTCGAATGGCAGAACTATATGGGACCAAACAGGACCGATGATCATGGCTCCTGGTATGCTACCTGCCAGGGAGTTCGGGCCTCCAGTGCCAGTGGCTGGAACCTGGGTTGGGGCTGGAATGCACCTACTGCTGACTTTGCAAACTCTTTTGAAGTAGGCGATCCCCGCAAAGGCTCCTCTATTTTGTTCACCGGGCAATCTGATGACCCCTCTACAGGTGGTTATGGCGGTGTGCTTCCTCCGGGCCTTGTTCAGCCTTACTGGAATAAAAAAGTGTACGCAGACCCTGCAGTAAGACAATCAACCGGTTACCTGGATGGAGCTTACTGGATAAACCAAAGAGTGATCCGCTATGCAGATGTGTTGTTGATGGCAGCCGAGTGCCTGAATGAAACCGGCAGCGGCGCATTGGCTGCACCATTGGTCAACCAGGTTCGTGGCCGTGTTGGCCTTGGCAGCATAGCTTTTGTTGACCAGGCTCAAATGAGAACTGCTATTAAGAAAGAAAGAAGAAGTGAATTAGGACTGGAAGGGGAAAGATTCTTCGACCTTGTAAGATGGGGTGATGCTCTTTCAGTACTTGGACCATTGGGCTATGTGCACAGGTGCAGGTACTATCCTATTCCACAACCTGAAATTGACAGATCAGGCGGTATATTGATACAGAATCCCGAATGGTAAGCTATTATATTGGTCAGCCTGTGACAGCGAAAAGTGCGGACTGACCAATTCCATAAACTCTAAAATTTTTTGAAAATGAAAAATAAACTACAAATATCCCTGGTGTCAATTTGCCTGGTTTTATTAGCGGCAGGTTGTCAAAAAATGTCGCGGCCGGAGTTGGGCGCTTATCCAAAGGATAGCGATCCCCGGTTTCCGCTATATCCCGGCGGACCATTAAAATTTTTCGCGGCGTATGATGGGGCCACTACCAATCCGTTAATGAATGCTGTTGATAGCGTCAGGGCAAATTTCGCTTCAGATAATCCATTGGTTTCTGTTGCAGGGATAAATGGAAAAGGGATACAGGGAGATGGCGCAAAAGCAATAAAGTACACCTCTGCAAATGACTTTAAACTGTCAACAAGTTGTACCATATCTATGTGGGTAAATAATACGGTAAACCCCAATACCGAACTTTATTTTTCTTTGGCAAACAAGGATTTTTGGCATGAAAGTGCTGCTTTTTTATTAGTAGAGCACGCCACTGTTGACTCCTGTACTTTTAAGTTTGCCTTACAGGATCATTGGATAGAGTACAACAATAAAACTTTTAAACGGCCACTATTTGATGGCCAATGGCATCACCTGGCATTTACTTATGATGAAACCTCTTCTATATTAAAAATCTATTTTGATGGCCTTGAAGTTCCTACACCCGGAACCTCAGGAAACCTTGGACTTGGCCAGCTAAATTTAAAAAATTCAACTAACCTGGTTGTAGGTGGTTGGAATAAGCATGCAGGCGTTTCCGGCCCTACCGATAGTTGGATCGGTGCCTTTACCGGTAAAATGGACCAGTTTCGCTTATATGGAAAGACATTAACAGCATCAGAAGTGATGGCATTATACAATAGCAAGTTATAAAATGATTGGTTGAAACTTTTTTTTAGCAATCGCAGAGCATAAGCAGAAAAAGGGGCTGAACAATATTTTGTTTCAGCCCTTTTACACTTAAATTGGGTATATCAAAAAGAAATTTGTTACATGGGTAAGGTTCATTTTTTCCAGCTGCGTATTTTCCTTCTTCTTTTTGCTACCACGGTGATCTTCAACAGTTGTAACAAAAGCAAAAAAGCATTATTTACCAGCCTTCCTTCCAGTCACACCAATATTACATTTGCTAACAACCTGGAAAAGAAAAAATTGTTTAGCATCCTGTACTATCTCTATTACTACAATGGTGGCGGAGTGGCAGTAGGTGATATAAACAATGACGGTCTTACTGATATCTTCTTTTCGGCCAACAGCAAAGGAGCGAATAAGCTATACCTGAACAAAGGCGATTTTGAATTTGAAGATATTACCGGTAAAGCCGGCGTGGCGGGCATATCCGACTGGTGTACTGGTGCCACCATGGCTGATGTAAATGCAGATGGCTTTACAGATATTTACGTTTCAACAGTAAGCAGCAAGTATGGCTTAACGGGACATAATGAATTATATATAAACAACCACAATAACACTTTCTCAGAGAAATCAGGTGAATACGGGCTAAACACATCCTGTTTTACCACCCAGTCTGCTTTTTTTGATTATGACAGGGATGGGGACCTCGATTGTTATATTTTAAACCAGTCGCATCATCCCCATGCCAATATTGTGGACACGGTAAACAGGAAGGAGTACGATTCACTATCCGGTGACAGACTATATCGGAATGATATAAAGTCCACTGGCAAGTTTACTGAAGTATCGAAAGAGGCCGGTATTTATCAAAGTAACCTGGGCTATGGATTAGGACTTGCCATTGCAGATATTAATAATGACGGATGGGATGATATCTATGTAGGAAACGATTTTCATGAGAATGATTATTACTATGTAAACAATGGCAACGGTACTTTTTCAGAAAGCGGCGCCAAACACTTCAGGCATTATAGCCGGTTTAGCATGGGAAATGATGTGGCAGATTATAACAATGACGGGCAGCTGGACATCGTAACGGTTGACATGTTGCCACCTGACGAGAAAACATTGAAAACATATGGGAGTGATGAAAACCCCGACATATATAAAGTGAAACTGGAATTGAGGGGATACCAGAACCAGTACTCAAAAAACTGTTTACAGCGCAATAATGGAAATGGTATAAGCTTCAGCGAAACAGCTTTGCAAAGCGGCGTTTCTGCTACTGACTGGAGCTGGAGTGCTCTGTTTGCTGATTTTGATAACGATAGCAATAAAGACCTTTTTATTACAAGCGGAATAGAGAGACGACCTGTTGACCTGGATTTTATACGCTTTGCAGACAAGCAGAAAGCAAAAGGTATTGATGCAACAGATAAGTATGATGATGAAACAATTGCTGCTATGCCCGATGGCAGTTCCCACCCCTTTTTATTTAAAGGAGATGGAAAATTTTCATTTCAGGATGTAAGCAAGGCCTGGGGTACCCAGAACCTGAAAGGATGCTCCAACGGGGCCTCTTATGCTGATCTGGATAATGACGGCAATCTCGACCTTGTACTGAATTGCCTGAATGCCCCCGCCATCATTTTAAAAAACAACGCTCCCAAAAGAAATTATATTTCCATTTCTTTTAAAGGAGACAGCCTGAATACAAGCGGAATAGGCTGCAAAGCCTACCTCTACACAGCAAACAAAATGCAGTATCAGCAAATGATGCCTGTTCGTGGTTTTATGTCTACTTCTTCCACACAGTTGCATTTTGGGATAGACTCCGTCAACATTATCGACAGCCTGGTGATCGTATGGCCCAACCAGAAGTGCCAGGTAATAAAAAACCCGGCGATCAATAAAAACCTGGGTGCTAATAAAACAGAGGCCACAAAAGAATTTGTTTACACCGATCTTTTCCCACCGGTTAGCGAACCAATGCAGGATATTTCCACGCAGGTAAATTGCAACTGGCGACATACAGAAAATGATTTTGTGGATTATAATGTCCAATACCTGATCCCCCATCAGCTTTCTTCAAGAGGACCAAAACTGGCCGTGGCAGATGTGAACGGGGATGGACTCGATGATCTTTATGTATGTGGCGCCAAACTGCAGCCGGGAGCTTTGATGATACAACAGAAAGATGGCCGGTTTGTAATCAGTGACACAGCCGCATTTAATACATATGCTGTTGCAGAAGAAGTGGATGCCGTTTTCTTTGATGCCAACGGAGATACTTTTCCTGACCTGTTTGTGGTGACCGGCGGTAATGAAATTCCAGTAAATGGAAAAGCGCTGTTCGACCGGCTGTACCTGAATGATGGGAAAGGCCATTTTACACTGGCAGTCGATCCTATGTCTGTGGTGTATGAGAATAAATCCTGTGTGACCACAGCTGATGTGGACAATGATGGCGACCAGGATATTTTTATTGGTAATCTCGCCAGCCCGGTAAAATACGGGATGCCCACCACTTCCTATCTCTATCTGAATGACGGAAAAACACATTTCACTAAAGCCGGGGATAATATCATTCCGCTGCATGAACTGGGAATGGTTACCGCAGCATCCTTTACGGATATTGATAAAGATGGCTGGATGGACCTGGTAGTAACCGGAGAATGGATGCCCATGAAGATATTCAGGAATAATAAAGGAAAATTTACGGGTACAGATATCGAACATTCCACCGGGCTTTGGCAAAGTGTACAAACCACTGACGTAAACGGAGACGGATTTCCAGATATCCTGGCAGGAAACTGGGGATGGAATAATAAATTCTGGGCCGGTAAGAACGGGCCGCTCAAATTGTATGTAAAAGATTTTGATAACAATGGCTCTACCGAACAAATACTTGCCTACACAATTGATGGAAAGGAATACCCATTTCTGGCAAAAGACGAATTGGAACGGGCTTTGCCGGTATTAAAAAAAGCTTATTTACAATACAGCGATGTAGCAGGTAAAACGGTTCAGTATATGTTTTACGACCTCTTTAAGGAGTATAAAGAATTACAGGCAGAAGTGCTGGCTTCCTCCTGTTTCATCAATGACGGTAAAGGAAATTTTACAAGAATGGACCTGCCGCGGGAATTGCAGGTGGCACCCATTTTTGCATTTGCACCGTATTCTTCCGGCTACCTGGCAGCGGGAAATTTTTATGGAGTAATACCATATGAAGGAAGGTATGATGCATTGCAACCCGGATTCTTTTCATACAATAAACAGCCATCCGCATTTCAATATCAGTCATCGCTTGCGGGTATTGCCGGTGAGGCCCGGGATGCAAAATGGATCAATTATGCCGGAGGAGAGAAAGTGCTGATCATCGCCAGGAATAATCAGCCGTTGATTTTTTTAAAACCCACTAACCATAAATGACATGAAAAAAGATAGATTATTAATAGGAGTAATTGCAGCAGCGGGGCTTCTGTCTATTCAGTCTAATTGTTCAAAAGGTGGTGGCGATACACCTCCGGTTGATAATCCGCCTCCGGTTCCAACCAATGATATGTCTGCATGGATAACAAAAGCGGACCGTTCTGCCTTGCTGGAAAAACAAACTACCATACTTTCTTTTGGTACCACGGCTAATGCCAATCCCGGCCTGGTAGTGGACAGTACACAAACTTTTCAATCAATAGACGGATTTGGATATACACTTACCGGTGGCAGTGCTTACCTGTTAAACCATATGAGCACCGCTCAACGAGCAGCGTTATTGCAGGAATTATTTGGAAGTGGAGAAAGTTCGATCGGCGTAAGTTATCTCCGTGTCAGCATTGGCGCTTCTGATCTGAGCGCTGAAGTATTCAGTTATGATGATATGCCGGTAGGACAAACCGATCCAACACTGGCTAATTTCAGCCTGTCGAAAGATACGATTGACCTGATACCGGTACTTAAAGAGATACTGGCGATCAATCCGAATATTAAGATCATGGGCTCACCCTGGAGCCCCCCGGTATGGATGAAGGATAATGGCAATTCCATTGGCGGCAGCCTTCTGCCAGCATATTATAGTGTGTATGCTTCCTATTTTGTAAAGTATATTCAGCAGATGCAGGCAAAGGGAATAACAGTGCATAGTGTAACCGTTCAGAACGAACCACAGCATGGAGGTAATAATCCCAGTATGCTGATGTCTGCAGTGCAACAGGCAGATTTTGTAAAGAACAATCTTGGCCCGGCATTCCAGGCGGCCGGGATCACAACCAAGATCATCATCTGGGATCATAATTGCGATAATCCCAATTATCCCATTACCATACTTAATGATGCCGCAGCTAAAGCATTTGTTGACGGATCTGCCTTTCATTTATATAACGGGGATATCAGTGCATTGACCGCTGTACATAATCAGCACCCGGATAAGAATCTTTATTTCACCGAACAATGGACAGGCGCCAATGGAACTTTTGACGGTGATCTGAAATGGCATGTAAAAAATGTGATCATCGGATCGATGCGCAATTGGAGCAAAGTAGCTTTGGAATGGAATCTTGCCAACGATCCAACTTATGGCCCCCACACTCCGGGAGGCTGTACCGAATGTAAAGGAGCCGTTACCATCAATGGATCTGCTTCCAGCCGCAATGTGGGATATTATATAATAGCCCATGCTTCGAAGTTTGTTCCGCAGGGCTCTGTTCGTATTGTGAGCACACCGGTTACCAATCTTCCCAACGTAGCCTTTAAAACACCTTCCGGGAAAAAAGTATTGATAGTGGTGAATGAAAGCGCAACTGCTTCAGGTTTCAACATCACATTTAAAGGTAAATGGGTTTCCACATCATTGCCGGCCGGAGCTGTGGGCACCTTTACCTGGTAAGGAATAAATAAAATAACGTTATGAAAAAAATTGGCTTTGTACTTACGTCAGTTATCCTCTTTTCCTGTTCAGATAAGAAAGAAACAGCTAAGTCAGAAAGCCCATCCGGGTTTTCAACCGACGGGAAAAAAGTGGTCGTGTACACCACAGCAGACAGCAGCAATTACAGGTTATCAGTAACAGACACCCTGGAGTTTAAAGAAAAAGGCCAGCCCTTTGAAAATGAGGTCATCGTTTTTGTTGATCCCGGCAAAACCTTTCAAACCTATTTTGGTACAGGTGCTGCATTAACTGATGCATCAGCAGAAACATTTTACAAACTGCCTAAAGATAAACAGCAGGAAATATTACAGGCCTATTTTGATAAAGAAAAAGGAATTGGCTACACCGTGGCCCGTACCAATATCAACAGTTGTGATTTTAGCAGCGACATGTATACCTATGTGGCCGATAATGACAAGGAGCTAAAGTCATTTAATATTGAACACGACAGGAAGTATAAGATACCATTCATCAAAGAAGCAATGAAAGCAGCTGGTGGTAAGTTAAACCTGTTTGCCAGCCCCTGGAGCCCTCCCGCCTGGATGAAAGATAATAATGACATGCTGCATGGAGGTAAACTTAAATCAGATAACTACAGCAGCTGGGCTATGTACTATACTAAGTTTATTAAAGAGTATGAAAAAGACAGCGTACCTGTTTGGGGCATCAGCATACAAAATGAACCGATGGCCACACAACGCTGGGAAAGTTGCCTCTACACTGCACAGGAGGAAACAGATTTTTTAAAGAATCACTTAGGCCCTACGATGGAAAAGGAAGGGCTGAAAGAAAAGAAGATCATTGTTTGGGACCATAACCGGGACCTGATCTACCAGCGGGCGCAAACCTACTTCAACGATCCCGAAGCCGCCAAATATGCGTGGGGTATCGGTTTTCATTGGTATGAAGACTGGAGTGGCGGCTTACCGATGTATGAAAATCTGAGAAGGGTATATGAAGCATACCCGGATAAGAATATATTATTTACCGAAGGTTGTGCTGAAAGTTTTAATGCCAGCCGCTACAATGCCTGGGTACTGGGAGAAGAGTATGGCCGCAGTATGATCAATGATTATAATAATGGTATGGTGGGCTTTACCGATTGGAATATTTTACTGGATGAAACAGGCGGCCCCAATCATGTGCAAAATTTTTGTTTTGCCCCCATTCATGGTGATACAAAAACAGGACAACTTATTTACACCAACTCCTATTATTATATAGGGCATTTTTCCAAATTCATTCAGCCAGGCGCTAAAAGAATTGCTGCAACTGCCAGCCGCAGCCAGTTACTTACTACCGCATTCCGAAATGAAAATGGCAAAACGGTAGTTGTGGTAATGAACCAGGGAAACGCCAAAACAACTTATTTTTTGTGGATCAATGGCAAAGCTGCTGAAACAACAGCATTGCCACATTCAATAGCTACGTTGGTTTTTTAAATACACAGAATGATAAAACTCAGTAGTAAATATTATCTTGTCTTAATGGCCCTTTCTTTTTTTTCCGCCACTTGTGGAGAAAAAGATACGCCAGATCCGACGCCCCCACCTGTGAGACCTGTTTTTGCAGACGCAACAATAAATAATATCCCGCTTGACAATATCGTGTATGATGTAAACCTGCAACCCCTGATCAGGCTTAACTTTTCCGAACCATTAAAGCTAAATACGGTATCCTCAAGCGTTTCTTTAACAGATGTAAACGGAACGATAATTCCTGCCTCAGGCACATTACAGAATAGTGATAAATCGATAGTTATCCAGCCAACAGCATCATTAGGTTATCTGAAAAAATATTTTGTCAACGTGACTACTGCGTTGCAGTCAGCATCCGGAGGGCAATTACTTACCCCTTTAACCAAATCGTTTATTACTAAAATTGATTCATCAAGAAAATTTCCTGCTCTTTCGGATAATGCGTTGCTGGACCTGGTGCAGCAGCAAACATTTAAATATTTCTGGGATTTTGGCCACCCGGTAAGCGGATTAGCAAGAGAGAGAAATACTTCCGGAGACGTGGTTACTTCCGGCGGATCTGGCTTTGGCATCATGTCAATACCTGTTGGTATCAACCGAAATTTTATTAACAGGGCACAGGGATTGGCAAGAATGCAAACCATCGTTTCATTTTTAAAAAATACGGCGGTTAAGGTAAAGGGAGCTTTCCCGCACTGGCTCAATGGAAGTTCAGGAGCTATCATTCCTTTCAGCACCAATGATAATGGCGCTGACCTGGTGGAAACATCCTACCTGATGATGGGACTGCTTACAACAAGACAATATTTTAATGGTGCAGACGCAGCGGAAACAACGTTGCGCAGCGATATTAATGCCTTGTTCAATAATGTAGAATGGGATTGGTTTCGCCAGGGCGGGCAAAATGTGTTATACTGGCATTACAGCCCTGATAAAGGCTGGATCATGAATATGCCCATACGGGGTTGGAATGAATGTCTGATCACATATGTAATGGCAGCATCATCCACCACCCACGGCATTCCGTCATCTGTATATACCAGCGGCTGGGCCGGAAACGGTACCAACGGATTTATTAACGGCAACACTTATTATACTTATCCATTGCCGCTGGGCCCGGCACAGGGAGGCCCTTTGTTTTTTTCCCATTACTCTTTTATGGGCATCAACCCCAATGGCCTTTCAGACGCATATGCTAACTATGCCACGCAAACCAGGAATCATTCGCTGATCAATTACAAGTATTGTATCGCTAACCCAAGGGCATGGTTTGGTTATAGCGATAGTTGCTGGGGCCTCACTGCCAGCGACATTCCCAATGGATATACGGCCAGCTCACCCACTAATGATGTAAGTGTGATTGCTCCCACAGCTGCCCTTTCTTCTATGCCATACACTCCTGTTGAATCCATGAAGGCCCTCCGGTTTTTCTATTATGTGCTCGGTGATAAGTTATGGAAAGAGTATGGTTTTATAGATGCTTTTTCATTAAAGGAGCTTTGGTATGCCAGCTCATTTCTTGCCATAGACCAGGGACCTGTTATTGTAATGATTGAAAATTACCGAACCGGGTTACTATGGAATCTATTCACCAGTTGTCCTGAAGTAAGAACCGGTATGTTGTCACTTGGTTTTACGGCTCCGTACCTGTAACGGAGTGATTGATTGATTGAAACAATGCTTATGAAACAAAAGTATTTTAATATTATCCTTATACTGCTGCTTACAGTTAATTGCTTTTCGCAAACTTCCAGTTCCAATAATGCTACATCGTTTAATGCTTTAAACCGTCCCCGTAATCTATCAGATTCTGCATTACTGGATTTAGTGCAGAAACAAACCTTCCGGTATTTCTGGGATTTTGCACATCCTGTTTCAGGAATGTCAAGAGAAAGAAGTAATAAAACCTTTGGCTACGGTGATGAGGTGGTGACAACTGGCGGCACCGGTTTCGGTGTTATGAGTGTGATCGTGGCAGCAGAAAGAAAATGGATCAGCCGGGATACTGCAGCAAAGTTTTTATTGAAAATGGTCAACTTTCTGCTGAAAGCAGATTCTTATCACGGCGTCTTTGCACACTGGATAGATGGGGCAACAGGGAAAACAATTCCCTTCAGCCGCAAAGATGACGGGGCTGACCTGGTGGAAACCTCCTACCTCTTCCAGGGATTGCTATGTGCCCGTCAGTATTTCAACGGTCAAAATCAAACAGAAAGAGAATTAAGAAACCGGATCAGCTGGATGTGGAATGATATAGAGTGGAACTGGTTTACCAATGGCGGACAGGAAGTGCTGTACTGGCACTGGAGTCCCAATAATGGCTGGGCCATGAATTTTCCGGTAAGAGGATTTAATGAATGCCTGATCATGTATATACTGGCGGCATCCGGAAATAATGAAAAGTATGCAGTAAGAGCTTCTGTATATCACCGCGGTTGGGCCGAAAGCAACACCTTCAGTAATGGTAAAGAGTATTATGGTATCAAATTACCGCTTGGCTTTGATTATGGCGGACCATTGTTTTTTTCTCAGTACTCATTCCTTGGGTTAGATCCCAGGGGATTAAAAGACCGGTATGCTGATTACTGGTTGCAAAATAAAAACCATACACTCATCAACCGGGAGCATTGCATCCGGAATCCGAATAAATTTAAAGGATATGGTGAAAATTGCTGGGGGCTAACTGCCAGTGATACCTACAACGGGTATGCGGCACATTCCCCCACAGAAGACCTGGGAACGATCTCACCAACAGCAGCCCTGAGTGCTTTTCCCTACACACCGGAATATTCCATGCAGGCCCTGAAATATTTTTATAATACACTCGGCGATAAGATATGGACAGAATACGGGTTTGCAGATGCTTTTAATGAATCGAAGAACTGGGTGGCGAACTCACACCTGGCTATAGACCAGGGCCCCATTATTGTGATGATAGAAAATTACAGAACAGGATTACTGTGGAAGTTGTTCATGAGTTGTCCTGAAATAAAAGCAGGGTTAAAGAAACTGGATTTTGATAGTCCGGCAATAAAATAGTTGCTGGCAGTGAATGATAACAAGAGTTAAATGGGCGATAGTGCCAATACATAAATTAAAATATTATTGTTTATTACTTATTCTTATCCAGGTAAGAATAACCTCTAATGGACAAAATGGATTTGGCGCCCCTCTCTACAAACAGGACTTTGGTATTGGAAATAATGATCCGGCAACAATAGGCCCTCCATTACCTGCAGGAAAAACCTTTTTCTCTTATGACAATTCTGTATGTCCGGCACCCGGTAGTTACACCATTATAAGAAGGGTTCCTGTGGCAAATTGTTTTAACGGCGAATGGATTGGCCTTAGTCATGACAACAATGTGTTTGTGGATTTTGGGATGATGATGGCGGTAAATAATATTACTAATGCTCTTAACAGGATCGTTTACCTCGACACCGTGAACCAGGCAATATGTCCGTCAGCAGAGTATCGTTTTTCCATGGCGGTAATTAATTTGGATCTGATCAACGGACCGGTGAACTGTCCGCATGGGCCGGACTATCCTGTATTTGAATTGCGACTTGAAGACGGAACAGGCAACCTGATCAAAAAAGACACCACATACCAGATCCCTTCCTATTCAGCACCGCCATTGATGGGGTATAAATTTGCTGAAGTCGGGTTTAACTTTAATGTTGCCCCCGGCACCAATAAACTCATTCTAAAAGTAACGTTATTACACTCAACGTATGAATGTGCCGAAGATTTTGCAATAGATGATATCCAGATCAGGCCGCTGGGGCCAGATGTAGTGATCAGCTTTGACAATGAACCTTCAACTACACTGGTCAAAAGTATTTGCTTCCAGGACAACAAAACTGTTTCATTGAGCGGTACTATGAATCCGTTTTATCCTAACCCCTCATTGCAATGGCAACAGAGCACAAACAATGATGCCACCTGGACGGATATACCAGGAGCAACGGGTAGCACTTATTCCCGGAGTTTTTCTGTTCCCGATACTTTCTTATTCCGGCTAAGCGGTGGTGATGCTTCAACTGTCTCTAATCCCAATTGCCGGGTAGTTTCAAATACAAGAAGAGTAGAAGTGGATGACCTGCCCCGGAATTATTCCATCACTAACAACTCTCCTGTATGTGCCGGACAGGATCTGAAGTTTAATGCCTCCGGCGCTGCCAGTTATTTATGGACCGGCCCTAATGGCTTTCATGATAATATACCCTATCCGCATATCTTCTTCTCTTCGTTGGATGACAGCGGGATGTATTATGTAGAAGTATTTTCATTAGGTGGCTGCCGTACAAAGGACAGTACCTACGCCATCGTTATTGGAACGGATGTACACGCCGGCCCTAACACCTCTATTTGTAAAGGTGAATCTGTAATGCTGATCGCAAGTGAAGGGGTGAGCTATGTTTGGACACCCGTAACAGGATTATCCAGTACCAATACGATAAGTACCAGAACTACTCCCGAAAAGACAACTACGTACACGGTAAAAGTAACAGACAGTTATGGATGCAGTGATACAGCCCAGGTAGAAGTGAAAGTAGTGAATGCAACACAGGTAAAAGCGGTCATTACTGCACCTGCTTACCTGTGCAGGCCTTACGACTCTTTATCTTTTTCCAGCAGCAGTCTTGGAGCTATTACAACCTGGAGCTGGAACTTTGGAAACGGGCAAACAAGTAGTGCCAGTAAGCCCCCGGCCCAGTATTATTCCATACCGACCGCTCAAAATAGTTTTGTAGCAAGATTGGCAGTAACAGATACCACCGGCTGTACAGATACTGCTTACCACTTTATTACTGCTGTGGATAATTGTTATATCGCCGTGCCATCAGCATTCACACCTAATAATGACGGGAAGAATGACTTTCTCTATCCGCTGAATGCATATAAAGCAACCAACCTTAGTTTCAGGGTATATAACAGAACGGGGCAGCTTGTTTTTGAAACCAAAGACTGGACAAGGAAGTGGGATGGAAAGATCGGGGGAGTGGAGCAAACAACAGGTGTGTATGTATGGATGCTGGATTACAATGATCCGGCCGGAAGAAAAGTAGCACTAAGAGGAACAACAGTTTTAATACGATAATCTAAACACTACGACATGAAACGATTGCTTTTTGGATTTTCATTTATGCTATTGGTATTTTTTGGAATTGCGCAGTCAAAACCATTGTCTGTTACCAAAGGGAAATATGGCGACGGGCCTGACAGCATTGTACCCGTAGGTGTTATCAAAGGATTGACTGATGATCAATTACTGGAAACCGTGCAGCGGCAAACATTCCGTTTCTTCTGGCATGGCGCACATCCTTATAGTGGACTTGCATTAGAAAGAAGCAACACGGTATTAGCGGAACATTACTGGGATTATATCAACGAGGCATGGGATGAACCCAATTTCAGCAAAACAACTTTCGGACCTGATGCCGGAGCTATTGGAGGCACCGGCTTTGGCATTATGAGTACAGTGGTAGCAGTTGAAAGAGGCTGGATCGGAAGGGATACTGCCGTTCGGCGGTTAATTAAGATTGCTGACTTTCTGATCAATGCAGATTGTTATCACGGTATCTATCCTCATTTTATGAATGGAAAAACAGGGAAAGCAATTAAGTTCGACAGGATAGACGATGCAGCAGATATTGTAGAAACATCGTACCTGCTAATGGGTTTTCTGTGTGCAAGAGAATATTTTAATAAAGAAACACCCAGGGAAGTTTATCTCCGCAAACGCATTAACCAGATGTGGGGTGCTGCCAACTGGAAATGGCATACCAACGGAGAGCCCAAACTATATTGGCACTGGAGCCCTAATAATGGCTTTGATATGAACTTCCCGGTGTGGGGATATAACGAATGTTTGATAACCTATATTATTGCTGCATCTGCGCCTAATGCTGCTAAGGCAATTCCTAAGGAAGCATATGACGGTACTTGGGCCGGAAGTTTTGGTTTTAAAAATGGAAAAGAATATTATGGTTATAAATTACCATTGGGTAATTATGATAAAGACAAAGGAGGTCCGCTATTTTTTGAACAATATACTTTCCAGGGAATTGATCCTAATGGGCTGACAGATTCATTAGGTAATGATTATTTCCTGCAGGGGAAAAATCATACATTGATCAACCGGGCTTATTGTATGGAAAATCCAAAGCAGTTCAAAGGGTATAGTGACAAATGCTGGGGCCTGACAGCCGGCGATAGTTACAAAGGGTATGTGGCGCATAGTCCGGAAAATGACCGGGGTGTTATTCAGCCAACAGCCGCTATTTCGTCCATGCCCTATACCCCAAAGGAAAGTATGGAAGCACTGCGCTATTTCTATTACGACCTGGGCGATAAGATATGGAGCAAATATGGGTTTGTAGATGGGTTCAGCATCCATCACAACTGGTATGCAAAAAGCCACCTGGCCATTGACCAGGGGCCCATCATTACCATGATAGAAAATTACCGTACCGGTATGTTGTGGAAATTATTTATGAAAATACCAGATGTGCAAAATGGGTTGAAGAGATTAGGATTTAAAACAGCGTGGATAAAATGATACGCATATCGAATAAAACAGGGATCACTATTAAACCAGGAGAAGAAATTCCGTTGGTGAAGAAGGGACTTTGTATATTGGTATTGCTGATTTGCGTAAACAACCTGTTTGCTCAAAAAATACCCAAAGCCATTTTTGTTATCGCAGATGGCATACCGGCCGACCTGATTGAAAGTTTGCCGATGCCCAATCTAAGGGCTATCAGTAAACAGGGAGGATTTGCAAGAGCTTATGTTGGAGGTGAAAAAGGAGGCTACTCTGAAACGCCAACTATTTCAGCAGTAGGATACAATAGTTTACTAACAGGTACCTGGGTAAACAAACACAATGTTTGGGATAATGACATTGCAGCGCCCAATTATAATTACTGGAATATTTTCCGGTTCTTCAAAACGCAATATCCCGAAAAGAAGACCGCCGTCTTTTCTACCTGGATAGATAACCGCACCAAACTGGTGGGAAGCGAGGTAACAGCCGCCGGAAATATTCAGCCAGATTATTATTTTGATGGAATGGAACTGGATACTTTGATGTACCCACATGACACCGCCGGTTATTTTTACAATGTGATCGATGATGCAGTAACGGATACTGCAGCAGCTGTTATCAAACGGGTGGCGCCGGACCTTAGCTGGGTATATCTTGAATATACAGATGAAATGGGCCACCGGCATGGAAACGGAAAATATCTTACAGATGCCGTACTGATGCTGGATAAGAAACTGGGCAAATTGTGGAAAGCCATTCAATACCGTCAAAAAAACTTTAATGAAGAATGGCAGATCTATATTACCACCGATCATGGAAGAGAAGATAACGGATACCATCATGGCGGGCAGGGTGAAAGAGAAAGGACCACCTGGATTGCTACCAATGCGAGCGGATTGAACGAGTATTTTTTTAAACAACAGCCCGGCATCGTTGATATCATGCCTACTATGGCAGATTTTTTAAAGGTGGCAATTCCGTTACCTGACAGAAGGGAAATTGATGGTATTCCATTGACCGGGAAATTATCTGCCACCAAATTGGAGACATCGGTGGATAATACCACGCTACATATCAAATGGAAGATTCACAGAAAAGAAGGTATGGCAAAAATCTGGCTGGCAACAACTAATAATTATAAAGCAGGCGCCAGTGATGATTATTACCTGGTAAAAGAGGTACCGGTGATAAATGGAAAAGCCAGTATTGACATAAGCCAGTATCATTCGGATTTTTATAAACTGGTAATAGAACTGCCCTATAATTATTTAAACAAATGGATACTGTTAAAGCATTAAATATTTATACTAACTAAAAACTTGCACTATGGAACAGAATAACAAAACCAAAGAAGGCATCAGCCGCCAGCAATTTTTGCAACGCACTGCTATGGCAAGTGCAGCTGTCTTGCTTTCATCACTCGAAAGCTGGGCCCTTACCACTCCTGACAAAAAGATAAGGGTGGCCCTTATTGGATGCGGCAGCGTAAGTAACCGGTATATCCCCAAATTAATGTCTTCGCCACATATTGAGGTTGTAAGCTTATGCGATATTAAATACGAAAGGGCGGAGGCGCAGAATAAATTGTATAATGTAAATGCTGCAACATACCCGCATATCGATAAAATGCTGGCAGGGGTTCCATTTGATATGATGGTAACAACTACCGACATGCAAAAGCATGGAGAGCTGAACAAAAAGGCGTTGATGGCAGGTAAGCATGTTTGGAGTGAAAAGCCGATGGCCAATACTTATGCGGAAGGGAAGGCATTGTTGGAGTTGGCGAAAAGTAAAAAATTAAGGATATGGGGAGCGCCGGCTGTTGTTAACAGTCCGCAGTTTGAATTCATGAGCAAAACGATCCAGGAAGGAAAGTTGGGAAGAGTGGCCAGTGCACACGGTCAGTATGGCCACACCGGCCCCAACTGGAGTGCCTTTTTTTATGAAAAAGGTGGCGGTAGTATGCCTGACCTTGGAGTATATAATATTGCTACATTAACAGGTCTGTTGGGTCCGGCAAGATCTGTAATGGCGATGTTGAGTATTGTAAACCCGGAACGTACGGTAGATGATAAAGGAAAAATAAAAGTAGAAGCAGAAGACAATGCGCATATTTTGCTGGAGCATGATAAAAATGTGATCAGTCATGTAATGTGCGGGTTCAATTATTTTGATCCGCATGGGCATGAAGCAGGTAATCAATCGTTACACTCCATTCAGATTTATGGTGACTATGGCAATATGCGGCTGATCGGGTATGATTGGGAAACAAACGGTGTGATGCTCGACACCTCCTGGACAGAGCCACCAAAATTAGTAAGTACAGATAAAGGGGGGTATGTATGGCAGGAAGGAGCGAATGTGGTGGGAGAAAGTTTGATAACAGGTGTCGAACCCAGAATAAATGTGGAGCATGCATTACATGTGCTGGAGATCATTGAAGCAGCAAGAAAGTCATCAGCAACCGGAATGAAAATAAAATTGAAGAGCAAGTTTATGTTTCCAATGGTATAATGGTAAGCCACGAATATTGGGATTGATCTGAAAATTCTTAAATACTCTTATGCCAGGCAATAATTTTGATGCAATTGTAATTGGTTCCGGTATCACCGGCGGGTGGGCTGCAAAAGAGCTGACCGAAAAAGGATTGAAGGTCATTATGCTGGAGCGGGGAAAGAACATTGAACATATAAAGGATTATATCATCACCAACCAGCATCCATGGGAGTTTGCACACCGCGGAAGTCCTACCCGGCAAATGACTGAAGAGTACCCGGTATTAAAAAGAGATTACCCGTTGAATGAACGAAACCTGGAATGGTGGGTGAATGAAAAGGAAAGCCCGTTCACCGAAGTAAAAAGATTTGACTGGTTCAGGGGCTATCATGTAGGTGGCCGCTCTTTAATGTGGGGGAGGCAAAGTTACCGGTGGAACAGGTGGGACTTTGAAGCCAATGCAAAAGAAGGTATTGCCATCGACTGGCCCATCCGCTATGAAGAGCTGGCGCCCTGGTATAGTTATGTAGAAAGATTTGCCGGCATCAGCGGTAGTAAAGAAGGACTTGATGTTTTGCCCGACGGAGAATTTTTACCACCAATGCAAATGAATTGTGTGGAAAAAGACGTGGCAGAACGATTAAAGAAATTATATAACGGCCACCGGCCTTTGATCATTGGCAGAAATGCGAATCTTACCGTACCGCATAACGATCGGACCAATTGCCAGTACCGGAATAAATGCTGGATGGGCTGTCCGTTTGGTGGGTACTTTAGTACACAATCCGCCACATTACCGGCAGCGATGAAAACAGGAAACCTTACGCTTCGCCCATGGAGCATTGTTACCAAAATCCTGTACGACAAAGACAAACAAAAAGCCACTGGTGTGGAAGTGCTGGATGCGGTAACGAATCAAACATATACCTACACCGCAAAAATTATTTTCCTGAATGCCTCCGCTTTCAATAGTGCCTGGGTATTAATGAACAGCGCTACAGATACCTGGCCCGATGGATTAGGAAGCAGTAGTGGAGAATTGGGACACAATGTAATGGACCATCATTTTAAAGCCGGTGCCAGCGGAAGAGTGGAAGGGTATGATGATAAATATTATTATGGCCACCGGCCCAATGGCGTGATAGTACCCCGGTATCAAAACGTGTATGATGATAAGCGGGATTACCAAAGAGGGTTTATGTACCAGGCAGGTGCAGAAAGAGGCAACTGGTTTCGCAACATGGCGGAACTGAGCATTGGCGGTGATTTTAAAGATGCGCTTTGTGAACCCGGCGAATGGACAATGGGTATGAATGCATTTGGTGAAATGCTGCCCGATCACAGTAATATGATATCATTGGACAAAAGCAAAAAAGATAAATGGGGATTACCCATATTAGCTATTGATGTGGAATTGAAGGAAAATGAAAAGAAGATGCGGAAAAGTATGATGGAAGACGCCAAAGAAATGCTGGAGGCTTGTGGCGTAAAGGAAGTACAAATGTGGGATAATGACTATGCACCCGGCATGGGCATACATGAAATGGGGACGGCAAGAATGGGAAGAGAAGCAAAAACCTCTGTGCTTAATGCACACAACCAGGTGTGGGATGCAACCAATGTGTTTGTTACAGACGGAGCTTGTATGACCTCATCAAGTTGTGTGAATCCCTCATTGACCTACATGGCGCTTACAGCAAGAGCTGTTGATTTCGCCGTAAGTGAATTGAAAAAACAAAATTTATAATTCTTCAAAACTCCCGGTAAGGGAAAGTAATATGGAACGCAGAGAATTACTCAAAATGATCGCCTTGCTTACCGGGGGTGTTGTTATTGGCGGCGAGGTGTTTCTTTCCGGGTGCAAGAACTCAGCGGGATCAGCTATTGATTTTTCAAAAGAAATGGTAGCGCTGCTGGATGAAGTAGGCGAAACAATTTTGCCCAGAACGAATACCCCGGGGGCCAAAGATGCTGCCATCGGACTGTTTATGAAAACTATCGTAACAGATTGCTATACAGAAGCTGATCAAAAAATAGTTGCTGCAGGAATCAAAGAGCTGGGAAACCGTTGCCATGAAAAATATCAAAAAGATTTTTTAAGTTGTACCAACGAACAGCGGACCGAACTGATCAAACAGATAGATAGTGAAGCCAAACAGTATAACGTAAAAAAATATGCAGCAGACGCAGCAAAGAGTGCCACTACAAAAGGCACATTAGAATACAAAAAGGATACGATGCCCAATCATTGGTTTACAATGGTAAAACAGCTGACCCTGTGGGGCTTCTTTACATCCGAAGCAGGGGCATCACAGGCTTTGCGCTATTTGCCTGTACCCGGACGATACGATGGATGCGTAGATTATAAAAAAGGAGACAGGGCCATCTATCCTTCTTATTAAATAAAAAAAGTTATTCATGAAATTAGCAATTCTTGGTTCCGGATTTATTTCAAGGTTCTACGCTGACTCATTAGTGGCCCAGCGCAGAAAAGATATCATTACAACCGTCTATAGCAGAACAATGACGAATGCAAAAAAATTTGCCGCTGATTATTCTATTCCTGACTACACAGACAGCATCAGGGAATGTGTGGAGCATAAAGATGTAGATGCCGTAATCATTGGCTTATCAAATGATATGCACCTGGAAGCAGTGTTGGCTTGTGCAGCAGCAGGCAAACATGTGCTTTGTACAAAGCCATTGGGCCGTACGGCACAGGAAGCATTACAGATGTTGCAGGCGGTTGACAAAGCCGGTATTGTTGGCGGCTACCTGGAAGACCTTTGTTATACACCCAAATTCTTAAAATCATTGGCAAGTGTAAAAAACGGAGCTATTGGTGAAGTGATCTGGACCAAAAGCCGGGAAACACATCCCGGCCCTCACAGTGATTGGTTTTGGGATAAAGAAAAATCAGGAGGCGGCTGTATGATCGACCTGGGCTGTCATTGCGTGGAGATCAGTAGAAATTTTATTGGTAAAAACATAAGACCGGTTGAAGTAATGTGCTGGGCAGATACGAGGGTCCATCCGATTGATGCAGAAGATAACGCCATTGGATTAGTGAAGTATGAAAATGGCGCCATCGGGCAGTTTGAAGTAAGCTGGACATTCCGTGGAGGTATGGACCTCCGGGATGAAGTGATGGGAACCGAAGGAACTATCTGGGCCAATAATTTTTTGCGTACCGGGTTCGAAATGTTCACCACTGGCAAAGGAGGAGATTATATTGCTGAGAAAGCAGAAAGCAATTCCGGCTGGCTATTTCCGGTAGGAGATGAAGTACATGAGCTTGGATACAGTCATATGTTTACAGATATGTTTGATGCTATTGATAAGAAGACCGAACCGGCAGAAACTTTTTATGACGGCTATATTGTAAATGCTATTTTAGATGCGGCATATCTTTCAGCTAAAACAAAAAATTGGGAGCCTATACAGTTGAAAGAATGGAGAGGAAAAAGTGAGGCCGCTATAACCCGGCAACTGGCTGATTATGATGCAGACCATTACCTGGTGAAGGAAGAAGTGCTTCCTTCCGGAGAGAAGAAGTATATCATTAAAAATAAAAAAACAGGGTCAATAGAAAAAAGATAATGACAATACTTAAAAATAAGAACCTCGTGATTGTTGGCGGTACTACCGGCCTGGGATTATCGGCTGCAAAAGCATGCATTGCAGCAGGGGCCAGGATAGTGGTGGTGGGAAGAAACCCGGAAAGCTGTGCTGATGCCAAAAGAGAATTAGGGGTAAACGCAGAAGTAATCAGTGCTGATGCAACAATGACAGAAACAGCGGCTGATGCTATTGAAATATGTATTAAAAAATTTGGAAGCTTTGATGGTTTGTACCATGTAGCCGGTGGCAGTGGAAGAAAAATGGGAGATGGGCCTTTGCATGAACTTAGTTTGGAAGGATGGAATAAAACACTCGAGCTGAATCTTACGTCACTCATGTTATCAAACCAGGCAGCGGTCAGAAAGATGATAGAATTAAAAACTGGGGGAACAATTTTGAATATGAGTTCTGTATTAGGATACGCTCCTTCACCCAAATTCTTTTCCACGCATGCATATGCTGCGGCCAAAGCGGCTATCATTGGATTTAGTAAATCAATTGCAGCCTATTATGCCACCAATAATATCCGGGTAAATGTGATCGCACCCGCACTGGTAGAAACGCCGATGGCACAGCGGGCAGCAAACGACCAGGAGATTCTTGCATTCATCAAAACAAAACCACCGTTAGATGGCGGACGGATCGGAACACCCGAAGACCTCGATGGGCTGGTGGTGTACTTTATGAGCGATCTTTCAAAGTTCACCACCGGCCAGGTGGTGGCAGTAGATGGTGGTTGGTCAGTAAGTGAAGGACAATCAGTATAAAAGAAACGTAACTATGAATTCTGTAACCATTGGAATTGATTTAGGTGGCACCCGCATCAAAGCAGTAGCAATAGATGCCGGGGGAAATGTATTGCATGAGAATTATCAGCCCACTAATGATGGTGATGATGCTGTTTGGAAAAATGCGGTAGCAGCAGCCGTAAAAGAGTTACAGGCGATCTTAAAAAAAGATAATGTAAGTATCGGCTTATCAGCTCCGGGTTTACCAGACGCTGCTAACATCTGTATTGCCTGTATGCCGGGAAGAATGCAGGGCCTGGAAAATTTTAACTGGAGTGAATTCTTGCAGCATCCAACCTATGTGCTGAATGATGCCGTGGCAGCTATGATGGGAGAAGCAAAATTCGGCGCAGCGAAAGATAAAAAAAATGTGGTGATGCTGACATTGGGAACAGGTGTGGGTGGAGCCATACTGATCGATGGAAAACCTTACCAGGGAGCTATGAACAAAGCAGGCCATATCGGTCATATGGTTATTAACGATGAAGGTGATTGTGATGTAACAGGCATGCCCGGCAGCCTGGAAGAATGTATTGGCAATTGTACGGTTGAAAAAAGAAGCAAAGGAAAATTTACTTCCACTCAGGAAATGCTGAACGCCTATAAGAATGGAGATGTTTTTGCGAAAGAGGTTTGGTTGAAATCGGTAAGACAGTTAGGCGCAGGCCTTGCTTCTATCGCAAACATTTTATCGCCGGAAGTAATTGTTCTGGGTGGTGGTATCACACAGGCAGGCGACGATT
>JBEBIF010000691.1:0-1385 GCA_040080515.1 Chitinophagaceae bacterium
TCTGCAACTTCCCGGATGATATAAAGCAACCTTACAAAAATTACCTGGAGAACCAGTTAAGAGAGAATTTTAAACTTACCGGTATCCCCGTCCGCATCTTCTTCAGAAAGAAATAGACAAGTTATTGGATATCCTGCGCCTGTTCATCCATCAGCTACCAGAATATGGCGGTACAGGCATTTTATTTAAGCATTCTATTGGCGGAAGTATAGTATATCTACGAGGTTTAATTTTTTTCTCCTGATTTCCTTGCATTTCTTTGTTCCTGTTCTTATTTTGATACCCGGTTTCGGATCACCTGCTACCTTTCCCGGAACTTATCCTTCCTGACTCCACCAAATTCCATTTCTTACTGAAGAATGATGTTTGCCATAAAAGGCCGATCCTCATTCCTGTTGAACAGCCAAGCTAATTTGTAACCACCATCTGTTCAATATGAAACTACTTATTACAGCCATCCTGTTATCATCTGTAACTGCCCAGGCGCAGATCGATATCAGTAAACCATCGCCGGAAGCTGCTACAGTACCGGCGCCACAAATCTCCACGTCCATTAAGAGCAAGCCCGACATAAGGCTGCAGGGAAAATGGCGAATGACGGGCAACCGGTATCTTACCGGAAGCTTACTGCTTTTATCAGGGGCAGCCAAGGGATTTAATGAAACACTGCAGTTTAACTGGAATGGATTTCATTCTGTTTTTCCCAAAGCCAACCCGCATTGGTTCTGGCCTGCCTACAGTTTTAAAAACAAGTATAAAGATGGCGACCCTGCCAAAGGAGCTAAGTTTCCTTTGTCAACATCACTTCTGGTGATGACGACCGATCAGTACCATCTTAATAATTTTATTCACCGGGCTTCTATGACGGCGGCGCTGGTAATTAAGATCGGTGAAGGCAAAAAGCCATTCAAGCATTATGTGTTTGATGCTTTGTATTATTCAGCCTGTTACCAGTTGGGGTTTGGTGCAGTCTATTATCCCTTTAAAGCGAGGAATTAGAATTACTGACCGGTCAAACTGAAAGCCTGCTGCGGATGTTACCGATAGTTTGCAGGAAAGTCTGCGATTCCTGTTGCTGCTGGAGGATAAAGCTGTTATCCTTTAATGCTCCGATCACCGTATCCATTTCCTGCTGGTTATCATACACCATGCGGCGGAAAGGGTTTTTGTAGTCTTTTTCTCTCGACTCAAAAATGGCTTTTGTTATTCTTGAATTGGTAGCAGCAGCCTGCTCCAGCAGTTGTGCAAACATTTTTTTAGTAAACTTTTTGGGAGTCGTTTTCAGCACCTCTAGCATACTTGCCCAGGCATGCTGAAATTTTTCTGCAGGATATTTTTTGCTTTGTCTATTATAATATTCATGAATCTCATCCCAACCGGCGATC
>JBEBIF010000692.1:0-1385 GCA_040080515.1 Chitinophagaceae bacterium
GACCCGGAGTCTCCTTTGTGCTTTTCTTAGGCACGGTGGGCATGGTCATACTTACCGTAGGTCTTATCATCTTTATCATTATGCACCAGCGAAAGGTGCTGCGCTTTAATAAAAAGATACAACAGATGGAGCAGGACCAGCAAAAGATACTGCTCAATGCCTCCATCAAACTGCAGGAAGAAGAACGACAGCGACTGGCCGCCGACCTGCATGATGATGCCGGCCCCCTGCTCGCCACCGTTCGCTTATATCTTAATGAAAACCTGGTGAACCAGGATAAAGCCACCCAGCTTCAATCCATCTTCCAGGCCCGCCAGATAGTGGATGATACCATACAGCTCGTCCGCAATATCAGCCACAGCCTGATGCCGCCCACGCTTAAGAATTTCGGGCTGGAATCTGCCATCAACGACCTGTTCCAGAAAATAAGCGGCTCCGGTACCATCAACGCCAGCAGCCGGTTTCATGAGTATAAAGAACGCCTGAAGGAAGAAAAAGAACTGATCGTCTTCCGGGTAGTGCAGGAGTTGATCAATAATATCCTCAAGCACAGCAATTCCAGTTTTATCCACCTCACCCAAAATGTGCATGCCGATAAATTTTACCTCCGCATCCATCATGATGGCCGCGGTATCGTTCAGGCTGATTTTGAAAAACTCAACAAAAGCAATGTGGGCCTCGGCTTAAAAAACATTACCAGCCGTATGCGCCTGGTACAGGGTAATATCAATTTTGAAAAAGATATTTCCCAAACTTATTTTAAGGTCACCATTGAATTGCCCAAAGATGAACCGTATGCTTTATAAGCAACCGGTACCACCTCATTTCATCCCGAACCCCCTATAAACCTTTTTATCTATTAACTTTGCCCAATATTTTCCATAATGGCAACTATCATTAAAGTAGCAATTGCTGACGATCATAAAATTTTCCGGAAAGGGGTGATCTTGTCCCTTCGTCTTTTCACCAATATCAAATTTGTGCTGGAAGCCGAAAACGGGCAGGAACTGCTGGATGGATTACCTGCTGCCCAGCCCGATGTGGTGCTGATGGACCTGCGTATGCCCGGTAAAGATGGTATAGAGGCCACCAAAACCATCAGCAAACAGTTTCCGCATATAAAAGTGCTGATACTAAGCATGTATGAAGATGAGCGGTTCGTCTATCACCTGATGGAGAACGGCGCCAACGGCTATATGCTCAAAAATGCAGAGCCCAGCGAGATCCGGCGTGCCATCATGGAAGTACATGAAAAAGGATACTACCTCAATAATTTTGTGAACCGCATCCTTCTGAAAAAATCACATTCCCGCCAAAAGATAGTCCCCTCTCTCAACAGCGAGATCACTCTCAGCGATAAAGAAAAAGATGTGCTCCGTTTTATC
>JBEBIF010000693.1:0-1383 GCA_040080515.1 Chitinophagaceae bacterium
ACCGAATACCCTCCAGTATCCTGTCTTTAAGCGGTGCCTTTGTTGGTTCGGTTTCGTTCATGGTGTTTCTTTAAAATTCTTCTTGAGGGCTTCTTTTGCACGCTTAAGCCTGATACTGACTGTTCCCGCTGGTATTCGTAAAATCTCAGCAATATCTTTATATGACATTTCTTCAAAGTAATGGAGAACAAGGACCTCTCTATATTTCTGTTCTAGATGTTCAAGTCCTTTATCGATAAGAATACGCATATCCTTTTGTTCCCGTTTAAATTCTTCCGGATCCTCATACACTGGATGCGAGATGAATGTGTCAAAGTCGACAAGAAAGGGTTTGTACTTATTTCTACGAAGTTCGTTTACAAATGCATTGTGTGCAATGCGATACATCCACGGACTGAACCTCTCATCAGTATTGAAGCCTTTGATATTCTGATACGCACTTACAAATGCATCCTGTACGATGTCCTCAATATCCTCCTGCCGTGATAAAAATTTATGTCCGTAACGAAGAAGTTTTGATTCATACCGATCTACTAGAATTCCAAAGGAATTACCATCTCCGGCCTGAACCATCTTAACAATCTCTTCATCCTGAATAGCTAATTCGGCAGCAGAGTCCACATTCATATAGTACAACTAAGCAAGTAGTTTTCTTTCACGCACAGAAGCCCTCAACATGAGAGCTTGTGCCATATATGAAGAGTGATAATTATTGTGCTGGCACATCATCCATGATCGTAGTCGCTGTTACTGTCGCACCCGACACAGTACCTTGAACACCGATCATATCTCCAACAGTGATATCAGAAAGCGCCCCCGCAACCATTTTTTGCACTTTTGCTGTACCTGCATTCACTGTATAAGTAGCGCCATCCTTTCCTATCAGTGTAATAGTGGAACCTGAAATTACTGAGACTTCTCCCATGAGCCCATGTCCCCTACCGTGCCCTCCACGTCCTCCAGGACCCATTCCCTTGCCCGAAGCATCAGAAACTAACGTTGCATCCACAGTTGTTCCATTGATAGTCCCAGCTGCCCACACCTTGTCGCCAATGGCGAAACTTGCAAGAGTCGCAGTAGATCCACCTTTGGTTATAGTCGCAGAACCAGCGATGATTGTGTAGATACCGCCACCATGATTTGCATCCGCAGTGATAGTAAGTGTTGAGCCATTGATTGCAGTAATTAATCCATCAACATGCGGCTTCATTTCACCCATCATGCGCATTCCCATCTTTTGTACTCCAATTGCTGCAGAGTTCTCAGCTGAAGCAAGAGTTGCATAACCTGCCACTCCTCCACCAAGAAGCATCAATCCTGCAAGAACGGGAAGTAGCGTTATATTTTTTATGTTTGTCATTATAATTTTTTTTAGTAGTACTA
>JBEBIF010000694.1:0-1380 GCA_040080515.1 Chitinophagaceae bacterium
GATGTGTATAAGAGACAGCCGTTATCATACATTTCTTTTTCGGCATTTATAATTTCCTGTTGTATTATTTCCGTGGCAAAATCTCTCTTAGTTACAACCGAACACAGAAAGTCGATAAGCCCGGTGTACGGTGGGATAACATTTTTTAAATGGCTCAACTCCAGGTGGCAATGACAATTGATCAGCCCCGGGGAAAGGATGCCGGTAAAAGTCTGTACATCATCCCCCGCTTCGGAAGATGGAACAATGGCTTCCACCATTCCATCTATGGTGGTAATTAAGACAGATCCATCTTCCCGGAAATGATGCCCGTCAAACAATTGATCAGCTTTGAACTTTAAATACGCCATGGTGTAAAATTCAAGAAAACAAATTCCAAAACCCAAAACTTAAGCAGTTATTCTTTGCTACTTTTGCATCCCTTGCAATTTGTCCGTCGAATGTACCCTGGGAAGGACTCTGTGAGTGATTTTATAATTAGGAATTTTATCATTTATGTTAGACAGGCTGGAAGCTATAAAAGCAAGATTTGACCAATTGGGAGTAGCACTTACCAACCCGGAGATCGTAAGCAATAATAAGAAGTTTGCGGAAACCAGTAAGGAATACCGAAGCCTGGAAAAAATTGTAGCAGCCTACACAGAATATAGAAAAGTGCTGGATGATATTGACTTTTATAAAGAAGCTTTGCAAGGCAGCGATGAAGAAATGAGGGAATTGGCGAAAATAGAAGCACCAGCACAAGAGGAAAAGAAAACACAGTTGGAGGTTTATATCCGCCAGCTGCTGATACCTAAAGATCCGCAGGATGAGAAGAATGCTATTTTGGAAATACGGGCAGGTACCGGTGGCGATGAAGCCAGTTTGTTTGCCGGCGATCTGTTGAGAATGTACATGCGGTATTGTGAAAGACGGGGTTGGAAAACAGCTTTGTTGAGCGAGAATGAAGGAAGTGTGGGCGGATATAAAGAAGTGCAACTGGAAGTGACCGGGGATGATGTGTATGGCACATTAAAATTTGAAAGCGGAGTGCACCGGGTGCAGCGGGTACCTGATACAGAAGCATCCGGAAGGGTGCATACCTCTGCGGCTACTGTGGCCGTAATGCCGGAAGCGGAGGAAGTTGATTTTGAATTAAACCCGGCTGATGTAAAAATGGAAACTGCCCGAAGTGGCGGTGCAGGCGGACAGAACGTAAATAAAGTGGAAACGAAAGTATTGCTGACGCATATACCCACCGGTACGGTAGTAGTTTGCCAAACGGAACGATCACAATTAGGCAACCGGGAGAAAGCAATGCAGATGCTTCGTACCAGACTCTATGAAGAGCAGGTAAGAAAGCAGGAGGATGAAATAGCACGTCACCGGAAAAGCCTTGTA
>JBEBIF010000199.1:0-6667 GCA_040080515.1 Chitinophagaceae bacterium
CCAAAAAGATTTTTTGCCCGGTACCACTATTCAAATTAACTTAATCAAAATATTCAACAATGACACCGGTAAAAAAAGGCAGCCATATCTCCCGCAGGAATTTTATCCGCAATACAGCGATCGTTGGTGGCGGATTTTTTATTGTTCCCCGGCATGTGCTGGGCCGTGGTTTTATTCCACCCAGTGATAAACTGAATATTGCCGGTATTGGTGCCGGTGGTAAAGGCGCCAGTGATATAGCGGAATTTGCTAAAAGCCCGAGAGTAAATATTGTGGCGCTTTGTGATGTGGATGACCGGGAAGCGAAGAAGACAGTGGAGAAATTTCCAAAGGCGACATACTATCATGATTACAGGGAAATGCTGGAGAAAGAAAAAAATAATATTGATGCGGTCTCTGTTTCCACACCTGATCATACACATGCAGTGGCCACGCTGGCGGCCATGCAACTGGGCAAACATGTATATACACAAAAGCCACTTACACATAATATCTATGAAGCAAGGATGCTGACAGAGGCTGCTAAAAAGTATAAAGTGGTAACGCAGATGGGTAACCAGGGTGGCTCGGGTGATGGTGTACGTAAAACAAAAGAGATCATTGATGCAGGATGGATAGGTGAGGTGACGGAAGCGCAGGCATGGACCAACCGTCCTGTGTGGCCGCAAGGCATACCCACACCTACCGGTAAGTTTGATATACCAAAAGAACTGAGCTGGGACCTGTGGCTGGGCCCTGCAAAGGCAATTGACTATAACCCTGCCTACCTGCCCTTCAATTGGAGAGGTTGGTGGGCCTTTGGTACCGGTGCATTGGGTGATATGGCTTGTCATGTGATGGATCCGGTATTCCGGATACTGCCGATCGGGTATCCTGATTCAGCAGAATGCAGTGTGGCTACCGTATGGAAGGAAATGTGGAATGACACACAAAACCCTGATGCTTGTCCGCCGGCATCGATCATTCATTTGAACTATCCTAAAAAAGATGGCACCGGAAGTTTAAAGGTGTCGTGGTATGATGGTGGTTTGTTGCCACAACGTCCGGATGAACTGTTGCCGGAAGAACCATTTGGCAGTTGGGATGGGGGTGTATTATTTATTGGTACCAAAGGGAAATTATTAACAGACTGCTATGGTGCCAACCCCCGTTTACTGCCAACCAAACTAATGAATGAGAAAACACCGCCGCCTGCCACTATAAAGAGAGTACCGGAGGGACATTACCTGCAATGGGTGAATGCCTGTATTGCGGGTCATGGAAATGCAGAAACGAGCTCACCGTTTGAATATGCCGGGCCATTTACAGAAAGTATCCTGATGGGCAACCTGGCCATCCGCAGCTGGATGATGAAGAATCCAAAACTGAAAGGCTGGGATGATAAATACCTGGGCCGTAAGAAACTGATGTGGGATGCTAAGAATATGAAGGTAACCAACTTTGATGAGGCGAACCAGTTTGTGAAAAGGGAGTACCGGGATGGATGGAAGATGTGAGTAAGTTATGAGTTGTGAGTTATGAGTTACGAGACCTCACAATTGGAGAATCATTACACTTGCGGAATCTATCATAATTATAATAAGTTATGGGTAGCGGATAATTTCCCAAAGAATAGGGATATTTTGATCTTTCAGTCTCGTAACTCATAACTCACAACTCAAAACTGGCTGTTACTCCAGTAGCTTCACCAACGCCATCAACTCTGCCTGTTTATACTTTTCTTTTTCAGTAGTAAAACATTTACTGAATTCTTCTAACAATTGCTGTATCACCTGTTTGTTCTTCAGTGGTTTGAAATACGAACCCACTGGCGGAACCGAGATTCGTTTAAAATAATTGTCCACGTCCTGTTGTGTGAATACCTGCCCGGAAGTGGGATCAATGAAGAATTCTATTTTATGAACGGGGTTGGGTAAACTCTCATCGGAGTAGCCGGGTTTGAAATAGGCAACTATAAATTGTTTGGGAATATTGATAGCTTGTACCGGGATATCCAGTAACTCACACAATACCAGGAACAGGATACCATTGCTTACCTGGTTGCCCCGTTTGGCCTCTAATGTTTTGTGCAACAAGAATTCGTTGGGCTCTTTATAATTGGTTTCACCGCCTGCTAATCCAAAATAACTGTATAATATGCTGGTCACACATTTGATCTGCTCCAGTGGTGTGAGATAATTATTTAATTCGAGCCAGATATTGCGGCGGATCTTTTCTATTTCCTGTAAAACGGGTGTGGTGGAAAATTCCGGGTATTGAAATTTCCCGGTCAGCATGGCGCCAAGCATCAGGTCGTGATGACCGGAAATACTCCATTGGCGAAAATCTTCTGTGAGGTCGGTGTAGTGAAGACGGTGAATCAGCATCTCTATCCGGTTCTGCACTTCTTCATTGGGAGAGGTTTCCCATAAATGCTCCAGGTTGGGGATGATGTTTTTACCGTAGTCAACGATCTTTTCTGATACTAATCCAAATACCTCTTCATCAGGATCGTCAAGCAGGGTGAACAGGGCCGATATTTCTTTGTTAGTTTCCATGGAAATGATTCCTGCACAATATCTCTATTGCTGATGAAATGGAATAGTTAAACTTTTCCACAGGTGGGGATAGGGGAGTATTGGTTAACAGGTTTATTAGCTAATTGGTTTCTTTCCGCTAAGGGTTTCCTGCTGTTGGGAGAATGTTTTATGTTTGGAATATGAAACAACTATTTGTTGCCACAGGCTTACTGTTACTTTCAACTGCTGTAAGAGCACAAACTAATGAATTGTTCAGGATAAAGAAAGACAGTTCCGGATATGAACTTACATTACAAGGCGCTTCCCATCTTGCCTCTTTACCCCTGAAATGCATTACACAGGAATTTCCGAATAAGACCAACCATACTTCTGTGAAGGACAGCGACCATGTATTGCTGCCGCAACAATTGCATCCTGTTTTCTATGGTTGTTTCGACTGGCACTCATCCGTGCATGGACACTGGATGCTGATACGCCTGCTGAAATTATTTCCTTCTTTGCCCGAAGCAGGACAGGTGCGGCAGGCATTGAATACAACGATCACCAAAGAAAATATCAGTAAAGAGGTCAATTACTTTTCATTGCCGCTTACCAGTTCGTGGGAACGCACCTATGGCTGGGCCTGGATATTGAAATTAGATGAAGAACTGGCTGGCTGGAATGATGCCGATGCTGTAAAATGGAAAGAAGCCTTACAACCACTGACTCAGAAGATCGTTCAGCTGTGGATGAAATTCTTACCCAAACAAACCTATCCCAATCGTACCGGTGTGCATCCTAATACAGCATTTGGATTGGTGTTTGCGCTCGACTATGCCCGTGCTGCAAAAGATACCGCTTTTGAAAAGGCCATTGTGGAGTCTGCTAAGAAGATCTATTTAAATGATAAGAATGTTCCGGCATCCTGGGAACCCAATGGTTCTGATTTCTTATCACCTGCCCTGGAGGAAGCCGACCTGATGCGGCGGGTATTGACACCGGGTGCATTTAACAACTGGTTCAAACAATTCATCACTACAGCCGGGTTGAAACATTTAACGATACTGCCCGTAGTATCCGATCGTAGTGACCTGCAAATCGTACACTTAGATGGATTATCCTTTAGCCGCAGCTGGTGTATGAAAGGTATTGCTTCTATGCTGCCGGTTGCCGATGCCCGGAGGAAACTGCTGTTGCGTTCTTCTGTTGATCATTTAACCGCTTCATTGCCCAATGTGGTCAGCGGACACTATGGCGGTGAACATTGGCTGGCGAGTTTTGCAGTATATGCGTTGGTAGAATAGTTTCGGGTTATGAGTTACGAGTTACGAGACTGAAAGATCGAAACATGTTTCTACTTTTGGGAATTACCCGCATGCTGTAATGTTTATAAATCGGACTGATTTCGCAGGCTTAATAATTTTTAAACTGTAAGATCTCGTAACTCGCAACTCAAAACTCAAAACTCATAACTTTTTTCCGACGACCATCCAATCCCACGGTCTTGGTTCTTTCAACCATTTCGGCGGCTTGATGAATTCGGTGTCCCAGTTATATTCGATCTTTTGAAATTCTTCGGCTGCAAAACCTTCATTGGCCAATAACAACTGCAGTTCTTCTTTCAGGTAATGTTTATGCGGCACGTTATCAATATCAGCATTGCCTTTTCGGATATTATTCCATTTTTTGAGTGCTTCCTTTGCATTCCGGGTGGCAGGGAAAAGGCTTTTATCGATCTGGTGCTGTTGTTGAATGATACTGGTAAGCAGCCACGACTCCAGCGAAGGGATAGTGATAACAATACGTCCACCTTTCTTTACACAGGCCGACAGTGACTGGAAGAATATCGTCCGGTCTTTCAGAGAAGGAGTGAGGATGGCATTGATGCAAATACCAAAATCGCAGGCGGGCACTTTTGTTTTTTTACCACTCATATCCGCACGCAGGTATTCCACATTTTTGTATTGGGGATACAGCTGTTGTGCTATTTGCAGGTTCTTTGCGGATATGTCCACAGCCACCACTTTTTTAAAAGCAGGGGAGAGCACAGGCAGCCATTTGCCAATGGCGCAACCGATATCGATCACGGTTTTTGTCTTTGATGCATATTTATTGATAACAGAGCGAATGAGTGCTTTCTTGTCATTGTGAAGTACATCAAAGATCTCATCATTGTAAGAAGGCGCAATTTTTTCCCAGTAGGTTCGGTTCATTGTATTGATTTGAACCGAAAGATAACAAATCAATCGTATTTATTACTTTCACACACAGGCTGATGTTTAACTGTGGTAAGCATCCGGTTACTTTTTCTTCGCTGCTCCCTTCGTTGTTTTATCAGCCTTTTTAGTTACCGCCTTTGTTTTTTTTGCAGTCATCTCTTTCAATTCATCCAGCGTATCATGCAGGGCTTTGGATAATTCCTGCACCGTGTTGGTCTTTTTGGTAAAATATTTTTTATAAACTGGTTTCATCATTTCCACAGCTACCTTTTTCTTTTGTGCATAATGCATAAGGACACTATTGGCCATTCCCAGTTGCAGATCATTGTATGGTGCCTGAATAGTATCTGCATGTTCTTTACCCAGGCCGGGTGTCAGTTGTATCATGTCTGTACGGGGCGTGGTGCGGTTGATCACTCCTTCAAAAGTGGGAGCCTTCCAAACCCGTGCACCCAACTTAGCTGCTGAAATATTGATACCAGCCAGTTTGAGTATGGTCGCTATTACGGACGTATGGTCCAAATTGTCCATAGGGGCTGGCAATGAACTTCTGAATACCGTTTGTGCATTAATGTAAGGGGAGATCAGTAAAAGCGGTACCCGTACGCCATACCGGTCGCATTGAAAACCAAATTCATAATTGGCGGGCTTGGGTGTGTTGCCCGGGAAAGGCATATTTTGCCAGGGCTGAACAGCGTTGCCCGGTGTTTTTACATGATCATATGTGCCGCCATGCTCATCAAAATTCACAATAAAGAGTGTATTATTCCATGCAGCCGTATTCGAACGGAGTGCGGTAAATACTTTCCATAAAAAAGCTTCACCCGGTGGCAGGTTGCAAGGCGGATGGTAATCATTTCCATTGGTACCAATATGCCACATCTTCAATCCCCATTCCGGTTCCAGGAAGCTAAAGAAAGGCAGGGTCCCGTTTTTGGCTTTTGAGAAAAAAGTATCGATGTTATCAAAGTGGTTATCAAATTTTTTTGCCTGCAATTGTGTAAAAATATCACGGGTATAACAGAAACCCTCATCCCACACATCACTGTAATAGATCATCCAGTCATTTGGTGAGTTACGACCACTGTCAGAGAATGTATTCCAGATGGTACGCTGGTTAAACTTGACCAATAATTTTTTGGGATCGCCCGACCATATGGATGCAAAATGATTATTCACCCAACTGGTCAGTACACCTTTGTCATCCAGTCCGAGTGAATTACCAGTGGCTGCGAAAGCCCGGTTGCAATTCGTTTGTGTGGGGAGTGAGGAGAAATATTTATCACTCACTGCGTAGCTGCGGGCCAGGCCATTGATAATTGGCAGATCAGCCGGCGTGTAGGTCTGCATGATCTGGTACGGTGAATCATAAAAAGTTTCAAAGTCTTTATAAAAGCCGCCTATGGTAGGATTATAAGGTGGCACGGGTGTGGCCATATTCTCAAACAACTGGTTATTCACATGCTCATATTCTTCATATGGGTCCAGGCTTGGTACATTCATATACCCATTGGTCCCTTTTGTTACCCAATGCTTGGTGCCATTGGCATCATAATTAAAATAAGTGTTCTGCAACAGGCCGTTGTAGGTGGGATTCTTTTGTGCTGGATAATTATACGTTGGCTTATTGCCGGTATCAGCATACAACCAGCCGAGCACATTATCCAGCGAACGGTTTTCCAGCATCAGGTAAACAATGTGTTTGATGTTCTGTGTCATAACGAAGTGGTTTAATGGTCAAATAAGAACGCAGTCATTTTGAAAGGTGGCTATCATAAATATAATTAATCGCTGTTATAATTTTTCATCAGCTGTGATGTATTCTTTCCGCTTGTTGCGAACGATACTGCAGGCAACATTCATCTTTAAAATGTATCTCTATTAACAGTAATTACCAGTATAAAATTTAAGTGTTTACACCAATGTGTCTTTTGACGAATGCCGGTACAC
>JBEBIF010000009.1:0-27594 GCA_040080515.1 Chitinophagaceae bacterium
GCGACAGCAGTGGCAGGATTCCCGCCAGGAAAAAATAATTTCGGAGTGTGTCTTTCAGATCAGCCCTTATCAATCTTTCATCACCGGCAATTCAATATAAGTAGCATACTGACCATTGCAATAAATGGTATGAGTGGCTTTGATATAGTCGGTTTCTTTTGCTTCAAAAATATTGGAGATAAATTTCTGCGGGTTGCGATCAATTACCGGGAACCAGCTGCTTTGCACCTGTATCATCATACGATGTCCTTTTAAAAAAGTATGGTTCACCTGGTGCAGGTCTATTACTATCTCTTCCGGTTTATTGGGAACCATAGGCAGCGGCTTCTCAAAACTTTTTCTGAAACGGGCCCGGAACACTTCCATGGCCACCGGAAACTGGTAGCCGCTCATCGCCGGGTTGTTGCTATCCATATCCGGGTACACATCAATCAGCTTTACAATAAAATCTGCATCACCGGCCGTTGTGCTGGCAAACAAATGTGCTGTTATCTTTCCGGTAATGGTAAGGTCTTCTGTTAAGCTGTCGCCTGTAAAACTGATCACATCCGGCCGGGTACTTACAAACCGCTGATCTTCCACCTGCCACGAAGCCCATCGGCTGCCCTGACCGTAAGTAGCTTCAATCGGTAACGAACGGTATGGCACCGGCCTGGCAGGATCGCTTATATAACTTACCGAACCTTTGTTGCCAACCGGTTTGGTAAAGCTGATAGTTTGAGCAGCTGTAGTATACAACTTTTTCCATGTCGCTTCTTTGGGTGGCCAGGCGGTATAGGATCTCCATTCGTTAGCCCCTGTTTGAAAACAATTGGCTTCAGCAAAATGGCCATCACTTTTTCCTTTCAGCCAATGATCAAACCATTGCTTTTGTAATGCATGAAACCAGGTGGCAGTGGTACTACCAAAGCTAATTTTGCCCAAACTATCTCCTTTGCGGCCGGCCCATTGTCCGTGACTCCAGGGACCAAGCGCAATATAGTTGTAGTTGGTCTTGTCATTCTTTTCCAGTTGGTTGTACATTACTTGCGGGCCGTTCTGATCTTCCTGATCGTAATAACCGCCTACATGCAGTGTGGGTATCTGCGTGGTGCTAATACTGAGCAATGCAGATTGGTTTTTCCAGAAGCTGTCATAGTTGGGATGCTGTACAAAATTATTCCACGAAGGAAGCCGGTTATGATAGTATTTCTCATTCACATTTTTCAGCGGACCAAGTTTTAAATACCAGTCATACAGATCATACTGCGGAAAAGGAAATTCGCTGTTCGATTCTTTATCATTCTCCACCAGGTAGCTGTATTCAAAACCATAGCTTAGCCGGAAGGCGCCGTTGTGATGGAAATCATCGCCGAGAAACATATCTGCCGGCGAGGCCTGTGGTGAACTGGCTTTCAATGCAGGGTGCGGGTCAACACAGGCATCCAGTGCCGTATAGCCGGGATAAGAGATACCCAGTATGCCGGCACTGCCATTATTATTTTTAATGTTTTTGATCAGCCAGTCCACTGCATCATACGCATCAGTACTTTCATCCGTCCGGCTTTTATCAGTAAGATGATAGAGTGGCCGGTTCATTTCAAAAGTGCCTTCGCTTTTAAATTTTCCCCGCATATCCTGGAACACCAGTATGTATCCTTCCTTCAGCATTACACTGTAATAATGAGGAAGCCGCTCTACTTTTAGTTCGGAACTATCTTTTAATGGAAAGTCGGAACCATAAGGAGTCCGTTCGATCAGTATCGGAACCGGAGTGGAATAATTGGCCGGAGTGAGTACCACGGTAAACAATTTTACACCATCCCGCATGGGTATCATGTAGGAGTTTTTGACCAGAGAGATCACCGTATCAGGCTGTGCCTGGCCGACAGCAAACTGGCTGACGACGACCAGGAAAAGGAATAACTTTTTTTTCATATTATATGATTGGGCTGTGAGGTAAGCTATGGGTGTGTACCATTAAATATAAAACTAATAGTTGGTTGTTGACGTGGACAGGAATGCTGAATAACTGGTTATGAGACAGTACCGGTTTCCATTGAGTTACAGGTATTTCACACAAATTGTTTGAAAATCGTAAGTATCCCTTTGAACTTCGTTATAAAGATGCTGCTGAGTGAAGTTCTTTTGCAGTATGAAATACCTCATCATGCAAAAGAAAACGATCTTACTGGTTGTTATTCTCCAGTTGCTTGTCCGGTCTTCTTTTTCCCAAGATGCAGACAGCACAAAAAAAGTCAGTCATTTTTCGGGTTCCATCAGTGTTACCCATAACGGAATTTCATTGGTACCCACTTTCTCATTGGGGAAACCTGCAGCCCTCTTTATCCTGTCTGTAGGGAAAGGGAAACTGACCTTTGAGCCGGATATGCGGTTTGCCCTGGAAGGGAAACCCTGGAGTTTTCTTTTCTGGTGGCGCTATAAATTAGTGAACTCGGAAAAATTCAGGATCACTGTTGGCGCTCATCCGGCACTGAATTTCCGGACCATGCGGTTGCCGGTAAATGGAGACACCGCTGATGTAATAGTAGCGAGGCGTTTTTTAGCCGGAGAACTTTCTCCCAATTACCTGCTTTCAAAAAAACTAAGTATTGGAATATACTACCTGTACTCAAGGGGCTTTGAAACAACAGTGCCGAAGAATTCTCATTTTATTACACTCAATGCCGGTATTTCGGGCATCCCGCTTCCGGGTAAGCTTTACATGAAGCTGACCCCACAGTTCTATTACCTAAAGCAGGATAAAAGAGATGGATTTTATTTTACTTCTTCGATGACATTGGCCAGGAAGAATTTTCCACTCTCCGTTTCAGCCATCATCAATAAAACGATCCGTTCGAATATTTCGGGGAACAAAAACTTTGTCTGGAACACCAGCCTGGTGTATTCGTTTAATAAAACGTATGTCAAAAGGTAATGCCTCTTATGAAATCAGTAAGTTTGTGGGAGATGCGGAAGATTGAAACTATAGAAGAGTTTTACCAGCGAAAATTCGGTGGCGTACCTGCCAATATCCGTAAAGAGATCGGGCATTTCAATGTATTTAAGATAGACCCCCTTGTAGTAAATAATGCAAAGCCAGTTCCTTATACCCGGAGAGATTTCTTTAAGATCATGCTGGTAAAAGGTAACTACAGGATACACTATGCAGATGGTGTGGCGGAGATACAAAAGCAGGCGCTGGTATTCTCTAATCCGCAGATACCATACAGCTGTGAATATACAGACAGGATACTGAGTGGTTTCTTTTGCCTGTTCACCACCGAATTTTTTCATCAATTTGGCAACCTGGACCAGTATTCTGTTTTTCAACCCGGTCGTACGCATGTATTTGAATTAACAGAGGAGCAGTCGATCAGGATAGACGGCGTATATAAACGTATGTTTGAAGAAATAGAATCTGATTACCAGCACAAGTACGATGTGCTGCGCAACCTGTTTTTTGAATTGCTGCATTTCGCACTGAAATTGCCCGCTGCCAAAGTAGAAAAGCTGCAGCTGAATGCCTCCCGCCGTATTGCCAACCTGTTCTTAGAACTGATGGAACGCCAATTCCCTATTGATGAAGACCATCAAACACTGCAACTGCGTTCTGCTTCTGATTTTGCTGCACAACTAAATGTGCATGTAAACCATCTGAACCGGGCCATAAAAGAAACCACCGGTAAAACCACTTCACAGGTCATTGCCGAACGCATTTTACAGGAAGCAAAAATTCTGCTGAAACATAGTCCCTGGAATGTATCTGAGATATCTTACGCATTAGGCTTTACGGAGATCACCCATTTCAACAACTTCTTTAAAAAGCATGTGCAGCTACCCCCTCTGAAATTCAGAAATGTTTGAATTTCGTAGCTACTTGTTTCTTTTTCATAACGATGAGGCTGCGTGGGTGTCTTAGTTTTGTCTCATCATTTTTAAAACAAATTACAATGAACACAAAAATGCCGGTACGCCAACTCGGAACCAGCGGACTTGAAGTTTCTGCCATTGGTCTTGGCTGTATGGGAATGAGCTTTGGCTATGGCCCTGCTGCTGATAAAAAAGAAATGATCGCCCTGGTACATAAGGCCGTGGAGCAAGGGGTTACTTTTTTCGATACTGCGGAAGTGTATGGCCCATTCACCAATGAAGAACTGGTGGGGGAAGCATTAGCTCCTTTTCGTGATGAAGTAGTGATCGCCACCAAATTCGGTTTCAACATTCAGGATGGAAGATCAGCCGGTGTGAACAGCCGCCCGGAACATATTAAGGAAGTAGCGGAAGCTTCGCTCAAAAGATTGAACGTGGAGGTGATCGATCTGTTCTACCAGCATCGTGTAGATCCGGATGTGCCTATAGAAGAAGTGGCCGGTGCTGTAAAGGACCTGATCAAAGAAGGTAAGGTAAAACACTTCGGTCTTTCGGAAGCAGGTGCGCATACCATCCGCAAGGCACATGCGGTGCAGCCTGTTGCAGCATTGCAAAGTGAATATTCATTATGGACCAGGACACCTGAAGAAGTGATCATACCTACACTCGAAGAGCTGGGTATCGGGTTCGTTCCGTTCAGTCCGCTGGGTAAAGGTTTTCTTACCGGCAAGATGAATGAGCACACTACATTCGCCCCTACAGATTTTCGTAATACCCTTCCCCGTTTTACACCAGAGGCGCTAAAGGCAAACCAGTCATTAGTGGAGCTGCTTGGCAGTATAGCCACCCGGAAGAATGCCACACCGGCACAGGTAGCGCTGGCATGGCTGCTTGCTCAACAACCATGGATCGTTCCTATTCCCGGAACCACTAAACTGAACCGCCTGGCAGAGAATAACGGGGCCGCTTCAATGGTGCTTACGGCTGAGGAACTTACTGAAATTGAGGAAGCAGCATCTAAGATCAATGTACTGGGGGTCCGGTACCCGGAACATATTGAGAAGATGACCGGTCTGTAAGGAATGTTTCCTTTGTGAAATATCATTTCGCTGTTCGCAACATTTGGTGTACCAGAATGTTCGGTGCTGCTGTTCAGTATTATGGAACTTCAACCTGCTTATGTCGTTTCACAATTAAATAATCAGCTATAAGCACTGCTATTTTTGGAAACAACAGCATTGTAAAGAATGCAAGATAGGAAATCGTTACAACCGGTGGTGGTGCTGCTAACGTAAAGACGTGATCACCTGTCGCACTGCCCGGGAAGATATAATTTTGCGTCAAATTCCAACCGAAGTGAATGGCAAAAGGAATAAGGAGTGAGAATGTTCTTGCATAAGAGAATGCCAGCAAGAGTCCCATTAAAAAAGTAAAAGTGAACACAATTATCATTTGTGTAAGGTCGCCCCAAACCCCGGCATTTAACCAATGTAATGCGGCAAATAGTATGGAGGAGATAAGAATGGCTTTTGTCTGCCCGATCTTTTTAATTAGTATATAAAGCAAGGCGCCCCGGCAAAGTAATTCTTCTGTTAATACGGCCCTGAACTGGTACCAGGTTTCAAGCAATACTGACCTTGCTCTCAAAGAGGGTGTTATCGTGTATTCTTCTTTTGCAAAATACATTCTCAATAGAAAAGCTGTTGCAGAAAAAAGGGCAGAAACGATGAAAAGAATAGCAAAATACTTCAACCTGTCCTTTGTGGGTACCATACCTAAAACAGACAGGTTCTTTTTTTCAAAAACCCAGATCAGTAACCAGGAAATTGCAAGCAGTCCAATAAGTTGCAGCATTTGAATGTTTAAATAAAATACTTTACTCTACTTTAATAATTGTTGCCTGCCGTGCTATGATGCTCCAGGAATTATTTTTATACAGCCAAACATTTGTAAACCGCCTGGTCACCGTCTTACCTGCATTTACCTGGTGTCCTTGTGGTTTGATTATTTCGCCGCCCATAACAATTGCTACATTATCATTGAATGTGATCTTCTCAATGTTTCTTTCAAAAGATAAATAGTTCAGGTTTCCCGACCTCAGGTGAGCTTTTGTTCCTTCTACTGTTCCAACCACATTGGCCGGCGTATTTACTACCATATCCGGAGACCAAATCTTGTCAAACAATACGGCTGAATCCCCTTTTAATACAGACGCTCTTTCAAGATCTTCTAATCGCCTTATCTCAGCTTCTCTCGGGTCCTGAGCTAATACAATGCTGGTAGTGAATGTCAGGCACAAGGAAATAGTTAAAAGTGAAAAAAACTGTTTCATATACTTAATGTTTAGGTCATTTGATGCAATTTTAAGCGCATTGAGCTGGCGGGACTGTGCTTATCCGGCTGAAGCGCCGGGGTAAAGTTAGTATAGTTGATGTTATACCTGCATTACCTGTCCCGGTTTACCTGCCACAGGCATGGCTTCTCCGGGAGCAGAAAACCCCATGCAAGCGGCTTTTTTGTTCCCTGTCATACAACGTTGTTTTTGGCTTGTCTGTGATACAGATCTATTGTTATTAAGCAAATCCAAAGCAGGAAAAAAAGAAAAGTGATTTTTTGAACTACCGGCAAATATAATTTCAGTCCGTCGCCATAATATAATATGCTGTTAAGAGCAACAAGTGCCAAATTGAAAATCCCAAACCAAAAAAGTTTTGTCCACCTTAGTTGATGAAGTCCTATAAAGGTCCCGAGAGTTGCAACAAGTCCGCAAAGGCTTGCACTATTTACGATGGTATCGTGGAGGTCTGTAAAAAGGAACATCGCTGTTGTCATTGCAAGTGCACCTGAAATTTGAATAACAAGTTTCACACTTCCTTTTAAGCCGGTATGTTTAGGAAACAGGTACCAAAAGATGGCAAGCGTCAAACAGAGAACAAACAGTGCTGACATTGCTACTGGTCTTGCGGGGTTGGGTTGCCCATTGACAGAGGATTCATTAAGCAAGTTGCACCAATAATTATTGGTCCAGCTAAAGCCCTTTGAATGAATATCAACCTGTGAGCCACCGGGGTAATAAAGTGTAGCAACAAAGTATAAGCAAACAAAAAGAACTGTCCCCAATAATGGCAGCAGCACCCAAACATTTAGCTTTTTACTTATGGTTTTTGTCAAAATGGTGTCGCTGCTTGTTCTTGATTGGAGGGTGGTTTTTAAAATAGCCGCTTACGCCAGGGCTTCACTTGTTTGTTTATTATACAGTTCATCTTAGCGGGAATTTTTCTTTTTAAGTTCTTTTGCCATCATTAAGGAATGCTTCAATGAATTTATATTTTTCCAATCGCTATGTGCTATGATAATAAACTTTGGTTTTCGGAATTTGTTCTGAACTTTTTTCAGCGTAGTTTCATATTCTGTTACATTTCCATCGTCTAAATACCCCAAATTTTCAGCATCAGCACCTTTTAGTAAGCAACCACCGTAGAGGATCTTTTCTTTTTCAAACCAGATCACAATATTGTCCTCTGTATGTGCTTGTCCGGGGTAATACGTTTCAAAAGAATATTGCCCGATACTGAAGACAGTATCGTTTGTCATTAAATACTCAGCCCTTTTCTTATTATTCTTTTTACTTAATTCATCTGTAAGGGCTGTAGTATAGGTTTTAATTCCCAGTTGCCTGTAATATTCCAATCCGGCGGTTTTGTCGCTATGCCAATGCGTTGCAAAACACATTACCACAGTTTTGTTATGCTTTACTTTTATGCTGTCAAGCAATGGTTGAAATTGTGTTGTGTCCCACGGTGTGTCAAACATAACAACACCATTGTTGGTAACAAGATACATCCCGTTTGCCGGCACCTGGCTTTGCTGGTATGTATTGTAAGTTGTATAAATATAAAAATCCCCGGTTAAATGCGAGATCTTAAGTTTCGCATTTTCTGCCTGTCCGAAAATATTGGTCAGTGAAAAAACAACAGCTATTGATAATATTATTGTCCGCACAATGTTTCTGTTTTTTATTTGATCTGGTTTGTAAAAGTATTGCTAACGGTCTGCGCTTTCTGCTTCCGCATAAGCCGGGATTCGGTCAGCAAGATCGCAAAAAAGATCAAAATTTGTTTGGTTTTTTACACAGTTCGTGTAGTGGGCAGTAATGCTATTTTACTTTATAGATCGCTTTATTCTTGTCGCCAAATTTTTTAACAAGATTTTCTTCAACAGCAAATAGTATGTCACGGCTGGCAGTTGCGGGTGAAATCGTTTTAAAATAGGCCATATAGTTTTTTCGGGTAAACTCTTTTATTCCACTTGCCAGGAACATATGAATTCTGTCTGAGCCATAGATCGGGCCTGATCTTTCTGTGAGTAATTCATCAAGTGAATCACTTAAAATTTTAAGCATAAACTCAATGAAAAATGTTGATTCACCTTTCTTGTCACTAGTGGAAAGGGCCTGGTAATACTTTTTTTGATTTTTACTTATTAGTGTTTCAAACGGTAAAAATTCAAACACCGGGTACTGTTGTATTAGCAGAAGCGTTTGCCAAAGCCTTCCCATTCTTCCATTACCATCAGAGAAAGGATGGATAAACTCCATTTCATAATGAAATACACAACTTTTAATAAGAATCAATTCGTCATTTTTTTTTATATACTTGAACAGGTCCTTCATTAAGGAAGGTACATTACTTGCCGGGGGTGCCAGATGAGCAATTTGGGAACCTTTCACAATCCCTGCTCCGGAGTTTCGATACTGACCAGCATTCTTAATTAAACCTTGCATCAGGATCTTATGAGCTGAAAAGAAAGATTTCTCACTGAAAGGATTGAACTTATTCAGATGCTGGTATACTTCAGTTGCATTTGAGACCTCTTTAATATCTTTAGCGGGGCCGAGTACTCTTTTGTTTTCAATTATTGCAGTAATTTGATCAATAGACAGCGTGTTACCTTCGACGGCTAAGGAGGCCTGAATTGTCTTTATCCGATTTCTCTTTCGCAGCTCAGGTGATTGTTTAGTAAGAAAGGAAGCATTTACTTCACCAATTTTATGTGAGACCTCACTAACCAGTTTCAGAATTTCGCTTGTTAAATTATAAGGAGGATTCATTTGATACTATCATTTGATACTATCAAAAGTAGTGCAATCATTCCATATTATTGCTTACTTCCGGAGCTTGCCGAAGTGGGGGCGAATGGAAAGACCGGAAAACAAGCTCTGATCGCTGTGTGTAATAAGCTCCTGAAACAAGTATTTGGCGTGGTAAAGAACAACAGCCTGTATCAGCCTGACTATTGCTCAGCAAGGCCATAAAAAAGATCAGAATTTGTTTGGTTTTTTACACAGTTCATGTTAGCGGCTGGTTTTATATCGGTCACTCTTTTTGAATTTTTAAATCAGAAAAGAAACCTTCTGTACCTACATCAACCCACATTCCAATCATTCCTGAACTTGTTCCATGCTTTAAATCATTTACAATCAGTGATGGCTGTTTGTTGTCGTTAATAAAAAGCATTGCCTGATTGTCCATTACTACAATCTTCAATTTTATCCATTCATTTAATCCCATATCCGAATAAGATTCATATTCTCCTGCGGCCTCCTTTCTAAGCCGGTCAAATTTGTAATCAGGGAAGGAGAAATACTGAATAGACCGGTTTCTTCTTAATTGGTTGTTAGATCTTCCATTGGTCGGACGGATGTAGATGCCTTCAAACCTGGAGTTACTATCATTTACCCTAAAAGCAATTCCGATAAAACCTCTTGCCAATTCTGAGGCGTTTGGAAGAAGTCTTGCCAGTACTTTTACTTCAATAGTGCCATTTTTAAAATCAAGCCCTTTAAGTCTGACGAATGTAGGTTCATCCACTTCTGTCACTGTAGAATCTTTTATGACCTTTACTACCTCTTTGTCCATGAACTTTTCAATTGACATTGATACGTTAACTGCCTCGAGTTTATTTTTGTCAAACTTCAAAGTCTGGGAGTACAAATCCGATGAACAGCAAAAGTAGCAAATGAATAATGTTAATATGAGTCTCTCCATCTATAGGAATTTCTTTAAGAATGAATGTCGAAATACACTTACTGCTAGCGGCCACGACTTTCTGCAGTGGTGATATTCCGTGATCCGTCAACCTGAATTGTCGGTGAGTAAAGTTAATACAGTTGATGTCATACTCGATTGCTTAGCAAGCCCGAAAAAAAGATCAATTTTTGTCTGCTATTTTACACAGTTCATGTTAGCGGCAGTATTTAGTCACGCCTTATCAGTTGAGTTATTTGGAGGAATAAGTTTATTTAAATCGATTCCTCCTGCCTTTGCAATCTTCTGTAAGGGTTGCATATACATCTGTTCAGGGGTAATGGCTTTGTCTTCAATATCAATTCCAAGGATGTCTCCTAATATGAAATATAATTCATAACAAAATTCTTCATCTTCTGTGTCTAATATCGAGGATTTTATTTTTTCCAGTGAATTGCGGACAATCTTTTTAAGAGCTTTATCCGATGGCTTTTTTTGTTCAAGATGATTTAATAGATTAGTGCAGCACGCATTCATTTCGTCATTAACAAACTTTTTATCTTCTTCTGTTGAATTTTCGACGGCCGGTTGCAATTCCTGATATTTTTCGAATTTATCAGCAAGTATGAACTCTTTGAGTTTTATTTTGATTTCTTCAATGTCATTCATAAGAAATAAGTTTAATTAGAGTCATAATTGCCACTAACTCAAAAATAGGCGAAAGTTTTAAGGCTCGAAACTTTCGCTTTTTTTACTACTTTCTTGTTTGCCAATTAGTCAAAAAAAATGTTTCTCCTGCTAAAACTTTCGCAAATACAATCTTCATTATCGGTTTATGATCGCTTACTTATCAATTCTTATCGCTCCCCCATCTTACACCAACCCCCACCACCCCACAATACCAAAAACAGGTTATTTATTCCATGTGTTTTTGCAATCAACTACTCATCAAAAAGGGGCAAAAAGGGCGAAAAAGGGGATGTTCCAGAGTACATCAGAGGGTGTTCGGAGGCAGGTGAATGGGTGTTCCGAGGTAGGTGCATGGGTGTTCCGAGGTAGGTGCATGGGTGTTCCGGGGTAGGTGCATGGGTGTTCCGGGGTAGGTGCATGGGTGTTCCGAGGTAGGTGAATGGGTGTTCCGAGGTAGGTGCATGGGTGTTCCGGGGTAGGTGCATGGGTGTTCCGGGGTAGGTGTATGGGTGTTCCGAGGTAGGTGTATGGGTGTTCCGAGGTAGGTGCATGGGTGTTCCGAGGTAGGTGCATGGGTGTTCCGGGGTAGGTGAATGGGTGTTCCGGGGTAGGTGAATGGGTGTTCCGGGGTAGGTGCATGGGTGTTCCGAACTCCGGTTTACGTAGGTATCAATTTACAGTATAGATTGTTTTACAGCTACTTACTGTCACTTTCCCGTCCCGGGCACAAAAAAACCGGTCTCCGCTATAGCGGAGACCGGCATATACTATTATACAGTCCTTTTTAAAACTTAAATCCCAGCCCTATCAGCGGCAGCCTGTCTTCGGAGGAGACCGCATAGCTGAACGATAACAGGATCCGGCGCAGCGGTGCAAACCAGAATCCGCCGCCATAGCCTACCGCCATTTTACTGTCTGTATCATTGGCTTTCCACACCCTTCCTGCATCTACAAAGGCATGGATACCAAAGGAGGCTGGGAACAGGTAGGTCTTAAAGTTGGCCAGCCGGAGACGTAACTCTGCCTGGTTGTAAAACTTCGATTTGCCGGCAAACCGGAATTTGCGATAGCCCCGCAGGTTCTCATCACTGCCCAGGTATTGCGCCTGGTGAAATTCAAACGTACCACTGTTGAAGCCACCACCAATACGGTCGGCAAACGTAAGACGGTCGTTGATCAGGTTGAAATAAAAACTGATGTCCGTATTGAATTGGGTGTTCTTGTATTTGGTATCACTGATGCCGGACAAATGCCGCATCCTGGATTCCCAGTACACCCCTTTTGATGGCAGCACTTTATGATCACGGGTATCTATCAGCAGGCTTACTAATGCACCAAAATATTTTTGCTTCTTGTTCAGTGTGGCCGGGTCCAGTCCGTTCACACCGGTTTGAGAGATAAAGCGGGTCATGTTGAGCTTATCATCCGCATCCATTTCATAAAACTGGAACGTGGGACCAAAACTCAAACTCACTTTTTCAGAGAAGCGCTGGCGCAGCAGCAGGGAGGCATCGGCCAGGTCGTACCGGGCCCGGTAGTATCTGAATTTTCCCGGCTTGGTCTTATCATACACCGAGTTGATTCCATATCCAAAAAAGTTGGTGGTATTGTTGGGCGATTTAATATCAATGTCAGTGGTAAGGTCCATCTTCTTCCCTATCACCCCGATAAATTCATTGTTGTACCGGAACCGGAAGGCACTGGTGGAAAGGGAATGATTGATGGCCAGGGCATGTGATGATTTGTACGGCTCTTTGCGGAAGCCATGACGGATCAATTTAAATGCCAGGCCGAGTGACAGTCCGTCATCAGGATTAAAGCCAATGGAAAGGCTGGGAGCAAATTTGTTGTAATCAAAATAGATCCGCTGAAAGGAGTTCACATCACTGTCGTTTGACATACGGTCTTTAAACCTGCCGGACATCTTATTGTTACCATCTTTTCTGTCGTACACAAAGCCGCTGGTGGCAGATTTATTGGGATTCTCAAACAGGTCATCACCACCACCGCCGATCATCCGCACTTTTATCTTATCATTAGTGCCTTTCATTACAAATTTATCTTCCCCGTCAAATCCGTACAGGCGGATCTCTTTGGTGTACATGGGGTCAAACTTTCTTTCATACATTTTGGAAGCTGTTTGCCCGTCCTTATCTATTTTATATACCTGCACCGTGGTGGAACCGTCATCATTGCGGGTGATCTCAAACAATTCTTTTTTATCACTGCCGGTCACACTTACTATCTCGCTTAAAAAAGAGAAGTATTCCATGGTCTCTTTCAGCAGGTAGTTGCGGCGATCTTTTAATGTCTGTATTATTTTAGCAGAAGAGATGTCCCTTATTTCTGCCGGCTGCATGGCCAGGGCTTTTTCAATAACGGCGTCCGTCATTTGCGAAAGCAATTTTTCGGTTGCTTGTTTCCAATCGGCCTCATCCATTTCATTCAGGAAGAAACGGTCCAGGTTGCGGGCGGCAAAGTTGAACAGGCGGATGCTGTTGGCTTCTGCTTTAAACCCTTCGATCTGTGGTACAAATGCTCTTCTTTTAGCCATCCAGGGCAGTAATCCCTGGTTGATATAAAATGCCTGGTCCCTGTCGCGGGGTATCGGGAAGAAGGTCTTTCCTTTTCCATTATCTGTAGCGCCCCACTGCCATTGGTCTTCGTGGCGGTCCAGGTCCATTACATACATATCTAATATGCGGGCTGTCAGCAATGCCTGCTGGTCCACCCGGTTATCATTATCATCTTCCAGTTTTTTGGCCACTTCATCGGTATCATATCCTTTATCCACGCCATCGGGCAGGCGTTCTTCCAGTGTGGCCAGTGTATTGGCAAAGTCGGCTTTGAACTCACCCAGTTTGGGATCATCAGGAATGTACACCAGTTTTACTTTGCCATAAGGTACACCTGCAGCATCTGCCAGCACCTGCATGGATAAGCTGGCATAAGGGTAGGAAGCTGAAACACCGTCAGACACCAGGTCGGCAGCGGCCTGGCTTTGCAGATCGCCGGGCAATGTTTTATCGGTAATGAATTTCTGGATCGAACGGATGGTATATTGTCTTCCGTTTGCCGCTTCCAGGCGGAGGGATTTGGTTTGTTTACCTCCCCCCTTTTTTACCGGGGTAAGGCCGCCTTTTTCGGTGGCCAGGTTAATAACAGGCGCTTTTACCGGTGTGTTCCACTCTTTACGGTAGTTGGTTCCCATCCAAAAGGTCCTGGAAGACTTCATGTTAAAAGTGGATCCTTTAACGGCCATGGAATCTTTTCCGGGTTGTGCGAAAGACGATAAAGAAGATAGAAGGAAGGAAACGACCAGCAGTGACAGTAGTCTCATGATTTAAGGTTTAAACAGTTATTTGTTTTGGTTGCAGTATATCCGAGCTGGAAAAGATACGTTTTTTTTGAAAAAAGTAAAAATTACAGCGGCAACAAAGATAAACGGATACCCTTAGCGGCACAATACCACATAAAGGGTAGCCGGAGCGGTACTGCCGGCACCTTTAAAAGCAACATTTTTCCCATCATCAGGCATTCGGGAGAAAGTTTTCTGTAAATTGAAAACTTTATTAAGTCACCGAACGTTCTTAATGTCTGCATCCTGGCATAAATGCAACGGTAATTGCTTGCATATCACGTTCCTGGCTATGGTCATTTGTTTTAAACTGCATCGTTTTTATCTGGAAGGGTAATGAAAAAAAATATTGTTCTGATTGGTCTGTGCTTGTTATGCCATCTGTGTCTCAATGCCCAGGAAGATACGATCACCCAGCGTATCGTACTTATCGGAGATGCCGGTCAGCTTACCAATGGCAGGCATCCCGTGGTGGATGCGGTGCGCAAATACATCCCGCTGGATAAACGGACCACTGTCCTTTTCCTGGGTGATAACTTATATAAGAACGGCCTGCCCGATGATGCATACAAAAGCTCTTTTGAAACAGCTAAGGCCATACTGGATTCACAATTGTCTGTAGCCGACGGTACCCCTTCTAAAGTATATATGATACCCGGCAACCATGATTGGGAGAATGGCGGCCGCGGTGGTTTTGATGCCATTATCCGCCAGCAGCTTTATGTGGATTTCCTGGGTAAGCCCAATGTAAAATATTACCCGGAAGATGGCTGCCCGGGACCGGTAGAAGTGATCATTGACAGTAATGTGGCCGTCATTATGTTTGACAGTCAGTGGTGGCTGCACCCGTATGATAAACCGGAAATAGAATCTGATTGCTCTTCCAAAACTAAAGAGGAACTGGTAATACAGATCGGCGACCTGCTGGCCCGCAATTCCAAAAGACTGGTACTGATCGCCTGTCACCACCCTTTTGAAAGTAATGGTATGCATGGCGGTTTCTACACACTAAAGCAGCATATATTCCCTTTAACGGATATGAAGAAGAACCTTTATATACCCTTACCGGTATTGGGTTCCATCTACCCGATCGCCCGCAGCGTATTTGGCACCCCGCAGGATATCAAGCATCCTACTTATACGAATATGATACAGGAGATATCTGCAGTAGTAAAAACATCTTCCACCAATGTGGTCTTTGTTTCCGGCCATGACCATAACCTGCAGTACATTAAAAAGAATGGTTACAACTATATCGTAAGCGGCGGCGGATGCAAACAAAACCGTACATCCAAAAGCAGCAGCAGCCTTTATAATTCCACTTCTGTTGGCTTTTCGGTAATGGAAGTATCCAAAAATAAAAATGTGACGATCAACTTCTATACTGTTACCGATACCAGTGTGGTAAAAGAATACTCGGCAGGGATGCTCAATTTTTCCAAAATAGCAGATACCACACAAGTGGCCGTAATAGAACAGCCGGTATCAAAATACCAGGACACCGTGACCATTGCGGCACGCAAAGAATTTGCACCTGTCAGCGGTCTGAAGAAATTCTTTATGGGCCAAAATTACCGCCCCGAATGGTCCACCCCGGTAAACATGAGAGTATTTAACCTCAGCCAGGAAAAAGGCGGCATGCTGATCAGAAGCATGGGTGGTGGCAAACAAACAAAATCATTGCAACTGGTAGATAAGAATGGTAAAGAATGGGTACTCCGCAGTGTGGTCAAAAATTCTGCACGGGCCATTCCGGATGTATATCAAAGTTCAATGGCACAGGAACTGGTAACGGAGTTAAGCTCAGCATCGCACCCTTATTCTCCATTGATCATACCCGAGCTGGCAAAAGCGGTACATATTGCCGTACCACATCCAGAATTGTTTTTTATTCCGGATGATCCGGCACTGGGCATCTACCGGCCCCTGTTTGCCAATACGGTGTGTATGCTGGAAGAAAAGGAACCTTCTTTTGATGGCTCCAATACCAAAACCACTGCCAAGACATTCAGTAAGATGCTGGAAGAAAATGATCACCGCCCGGATCAGCCGGCCGTACTAAGGGCCCGGTTGCTGGACATCGTACTGGGAGATTTTGACCGGCACTTCGACCAATGGAAATGGGGCACTACCGATACCGGGAAAGGAAAGCTGTATTATCCCATACCAAGGGACCGTGACCAGGCCCTCTTTCATTCCGATGGTTTTATTTTAAAAGCCGTAAGCGGCAGGGCCATGCCTTTTCTAAAAGGGTTCCGGTATTATATTCCTAAAGTAAACTGGCTGGGATACACGGCCCGTGATTTTGACCGCATCTTCCTTACTGATCTTGATGCCACAGAATGGAATGATATCATCGCCCGCTTTCAGCAACAGCTTACCGATTCCGTTATCCGGAAAGCTGTGAGTAAACTGCCGGTTGAAACACACTCATTCAACAATGACCGGATCATCCGCAAACTACAGCACCGGCGTGACCTTTTAACTAAAGAAGCCCCTGTGTACTACCGCTTCATTTCTAAAAAAGTGAATGTGGTGGGCAGCAACCTCAAAGAGTATTTTAAAGTAAGCCAGCATGAAAAAGGGTTGCAGGTACGGGTGTATGCCCGTTCCAAAGGAACTGATACCAGCTTTATCATGTACGACAGGGTGTTTGATCCTTCTGTTACCCATGAGATCCGTTTATTCGGGCTGCATGATAATGATGTTTTTGAGATCGATGAAAATACTGCTTCCCGAATCAAGATCCGCATCATTGGGGGAAAGGGCTACGATACTTTTGATATCAAAGGAAAAACAGAAGCCCTTTTATATGATCAGATAGATGGCGGCAACTTTATAAAGAACAGCAGCCGTGCCAAGAACCGTTTCTCCATTGATGCGCCGGTGAATGAAAAGAGCATTGTTGGTTTTAATTACAATACCACTAAGCTGCCGCAGGTGATATTCGGATATAATTCTGATGATGGGTTTTTAATGGGTGGCGGTGTATCCCGCAGGACCTTTGGCTTCCGCAATATTCCGTATGCCACTGATCAGAAATTGTCTTTTCTATATGCGCCTGGTAATAAAGCGATACAGTTCCGTTACCGGGGAGAGTTCAACCATATTACCCGCAACAATGACCTGCTGATCAACTTCCAGTATGCCACACCGGCATTAAAGAACTTTTTTGGATTGGGAAATTCCACAGTGCCGCTTCCTTCCAAAAGCAGCGATTATTACCAGACCCGTTACCGTACAATGGAAGCTGAATTGCTGGTACGCAAACGCTTTCTTGAAAAAATGCATGTGATGGCCGGGCCCTGGTTCTTTAATTATCAAAACAAGTACAGCGATAACAGGAATACTATTTTAGGACAACCCCGGGAAGTAGGTCTCGACTCTGCCCGCATCTTTTCAAAGAAATCCTATTTAGGTGCAAAGGCACTTATCCGTATTGATAACCGGAACAATGAGGTATTTCCCACCCGTGGCCTTTTGTGGAACAGCCAGTTCACCGCTGCTGCCGGAATGGGCCATGGTAGTAACAACCTGTCCAGTGTACTGTCTGATATGACCTTGTATGCCAGCCTGAGTGATCCTGCAAAAGTGGTGGCTGTATTAAAATTTGGCGGTGGCCGCATCTTCAGCAAGAACTTTGAGTTTTTCCAGGCCATGGATTTTGGTTCTAATACCAACCTGATGGGATTCCGGAAAAACAGGTTTGCCGGACGGTCGATGCTTTATACCGGTATAGAAATGAAAATAAAATTGCTGGAAATAAACTCTTATATATTGCCCGGCGCTCTTGGCATCACCACCTTTTATAATGCCGGCCGGGTATGGCATCCCAATGATCAGCCCGGCAGCTGGCATGGAGCTTATGGATTTGGATTCTATTACAACCCGTTAAACCTCTTTTCTATCACTGCCAGTGCCGGTTTTTCTGATAAAGAGAGGATATATAATATCACCCTGGGAACGAGGATCAACCTCACCTACTGATTTGTATTGGCATGATTATTAGGCTTACTGACTGAACCCCGTTATTATAACCATTCCGGACACTCACCATGATGCTTACTGAAATTGTATTGCCCAAACGCTCCGCTGTTAAAAAGAATGAAGTAAAACTGATCCTGGTAATAGCCGCCTCCTGGACAGTTATTGACTTCCTTATTTTCATCATCCGGTTTGCTACGGAAACCTATACACCCAAGTATGAAAGTACCAATGCGGGGGCCTTCAAAACTATTTTACTTAGGGAGCTGAATGTTTTTATTTTCAGCCTGATCATCGGGTACTTTTTAATATTTGTACTCAGAAACTTCCTGCGCAATACCTCTCCCTGGCTGAACCTGCTGGTAAAAACGCTGTTGCTCGTTACCGTGGCCATTGTAATGAATTTCTTTATTTACTTCACTTACAGCCTGCTGATAGAACAACAACCGGTAGGCAATGCGTTTAATAAATTTGTTGAGAATACCTTCCGGAGAAAATGGCTGCTGGAAAAAATGCCGGAATGGGTATTATTATTTGTACTTACGCAACTGGCCTTAGAGATCAATCATAAATATTCACAAGGCGTTTTCTTCAATATCATTGTGGGCAAATACCTGCAACCAAGAGAAGAAAAAAGGATCATTATGTTCATTGATCTGAAAAACTCAACCCCCATTGCAGAAAAGCTGGGACATAAAGAATACTTCACCTTCATCCGTGATGTGATCTATTGTCTTGCCGCAGGCATTGCCGAATATGATGGCCGGGTGTACCAGTATGTGGGTGATGAAATTGTGGCCTGGTGGCCCTGCACTCCTGCCAATGCCCGCAAATGCCTGAACTCACTTATTGAGGGACGAAAGATACTGAACAAGAATGCGGATGTGTTCAGACGGGGGTACGATGTTACACCAGAGTACAAAGTGGGGATACATGCCGGTGATGTAACAGTAGGACAGGTAGGCATTACCAAAAAAGACCTGGTAATGAGTGGCGACACCATTAATACAGCTGCCCGTATCCGCAGTGCCTGTACGGAACTAAACCAGAAATTCATTGTGTCAAAAGACATGCTGGACCTGATGGGAATGGAAGATTCACAAACCGAGAACCTGGGTATGGTGGACCTGAAGGGAAAGAGCCAGGGCATTGAGCTTTTTGGGTTGAGAATTTAGCATAACTTCCCTTACTGCAAGACTGCTATGAAAAAATATCTCAAACCGCTATACATAAAGAAGAAGAAAAGCTGGTTGCTGTTAACGGCAACGGCTTTATTTGGATTTGCTGCATTTACCGCATTCAGGGATCCCATCAACAGGTTTGATAACAACGTTTTCAATTTAATTACGCCACACATCACCGAAAGCCGCACCCGGGTGATGAAGTTCATCACTTTTTATGGCAATCATGGCTTTTTGATCCCGGCCAATATCCTGCTGGTCTTATTCTTTATTATAAAGAAGGATAAATGGCTGTCCATCACGACAGGCGTAGTAGCCCTGAGCAGCCTGGGCCTTATGAGTATTTTAAAAAACGTTACCCAGCGGCACCGGCCGTCTGATCCGCTGGTGCCCGGCATCACTAATTTCAGTTTTCCCAGTGGTCATGCCTTTATGAGTGTGGCTTTTTATGGGTTGCTGATATGGCTTACGATATATTATATGTCTGCCGGATGGAAACGATATGCGATCAATTCTTTCCTGATGCTGGTGATACTGGTGATCGGTTTCACCCGTGTGTACCTGCGAGTGCATTATGCCAGCGATGTGATAGCAGGGTATTGTGCCGGCATATTATGGTTGCTGTTCTGCCTTATTATGATGCAACAAATACAACTTCACTACAAGAAAAAGGAAGATATCCGTCAGGGCTTATAAGGAAACCGGTTAATGGTGGCTTTGGTTCCCACTCCCTCATTGGAAATATACATGGCCCCGTCGTTCTTAAACGTAAGGCCTTCGGGCTGCGGAAACAGCTTCTTACCCAATTCAAAGACGGATTCCACTTTGCCATTCTGGTCTGCTATCACCAGCAGGTTGGCGGCTGATGATATGATGAATAGTTTTTTGGTTATGGGGTGGATGGCGGCGGCTGAAGGTTGCAGTTTTGATGTTTTATGCGGCGCCAGTTTCTCCACTTCCGCCGCATCAATGGTAAATACCGGGTTATTATCAAACCCGGTGGAATCAGGGTAAAAGGCAAATGCGCTGACCTTTTTCTTATCATCCATATCACAATTCTTACAAATGATGATCAGTGCCTTCCTGGCGGTATCTGCATACATCGTTTCAAAATCATTAGTTCCGGTGATGCCGATCTTACCAGCTTCTACTCCCCTTACACCAGCGCTGTCTCTTATTACTTTATAGATCGTGCCGTTGCTCTCCAGCATATAGGGCACTCCGTTGTAGATGGCTATATCTTCAAAATCTCCTTTGCCTGCTATTTTGAATGGAGAAGGGGGTACTATCTGGAGGAACGCTTTATCCAGCACGAACAATTGCCCGGACTCATCATAATGTGCCAGGAATTCATCCCTCTGGGAATCCCAGGTAAGGCCCGATATTTCCTGCAGTTTTATGTCAGCCTTTATCGTTTGTACATCTGAAAACTTATATCCTGTTGGTGATTTGATCAACCTTGGCTTGGGCTGTTTACAACCTGTAAATAACAGCGCACCAAGAAAGAGAAGCACCGCTGTTTTCCTGGCAAAATTTAAAAAAGTCATTCTTCTTATTTTGTTTAAATTTATCAAAAGTTATCTTTATAGCATGCCTGATAATCACCCAACACTTTTACAGGATGCCAGGGCCCTGGTTACGGACCTGTTATCAAACAAACTTAGTAAAAGTATTAAGTTTCATACACTTTTGCACACACAAGAAGTGGTGGCCGCCTGCGAGATAATAGCTACCCACCAGCAACTGGCTAATGAAGACCGTAATGCCCTGTTGCTGGCCGCCTGGTTTCATGATACGGGCTACACCGCTGGTGATGCCAAAGATCATGAATCTGTAAGCATCCGGCTGGCCATGGAGTTTTTAAATGCCCGTTCTGCCAGTGAAGAACTGAAAGCGAAGGTAATGGGTTGTATCAATGCCACCCGGATGCCTCAAACGCCGGATAATGAGTTGCAGAAAATAATATGTGATGCGGACCTGTTTCATCTTGGTACCGATGCCTTTAAAGAAAAGAACAGGTTGCTGCGGGAAGAGCTGATCGAATTTGGCGGGCACGACCTGTCAAAGAAAGACTGGCGGAAGATCAATATCCGTTTCCTGGAGAATCATACGTATTTTACCAGTTATGCTATAGAAAAACTGAAGCCACAAAAAGACCGGCACCTGGCTGAACTAACCGGCAAAGAAGAAAAAAATTCTCAAGAAATGAAACCCGATAAAAAAGACAAACCAAAAGAAAAGGGTACAGCGCCTGACCTGGATAAGGAAGCTGCAGAAGAATTAAAAAAGAGACGGGATAAGGAAAAAGAAGCGGACCGGAGTATTGCCACCGTTTTCCGCATCATGGCGCAAAGTCATACGGGGCTGAGCCAGATGGCCGATTCCAAAGCCAATATCCTTATCTCGGTAAACTCGATCATCTTGTCTATCATCATTTCTACTTTATTTGAAAAGCTGAAGACAGACGCTTACCTGCAGATCCCGGTTGGTATCATTGTTATCGTTTGTGTGGCTTCTATCGTTTTTGGTATCCTGGCCACAAGACCCAATGTTACTTCGGGCACTTTTACCAGGGATGACATTGCGTCTAAAAAGGCCAACCTGCTTTTCTTTGGTAATTTTCATAATATGAACCTTGAAGATTACAATTGGGGCATGACAGAGATGCTGAGCGATAAGTATTATATGAACAGCAGCATGATCAAGGATAATTATTTCCTGGGTGTGGTGCTGGCAAAAAAATACCGGTACCTGCGGATCGCTTATAACATTTTTATGTTTGGACTGATCATTGCCATGCTGGCTTTTGCCATTGCATTTGCTATTCCGCAGGCAACAGAAGTGTACGTTTAAGCAGTAAATTATACTCTATATGAACAGGCTAACGGAACCTTCTTATCCTTTTCAGATTCTCATTGGCATGGTTTTTTAGCCTGTACTACCGGTACTATCTTATTCATCACCAAAGTTTACCGGTATGTCAATCATATAAAATAGCGGTTTGTAATCAGAAACCTTTGCTCAGACAGCACAATTCTTTCTTTTACTTCCTGATTCGATCCAGGCTTTTGACATTTGCAATAGTGCTTCCAGTTCAAACGGCTTGACGATGTAATCATCAGCCCCTAATTCCAGTGATTCCATTTTGTCAAATTCTTCAGATCTTGAAGTGCTGAAAATAAATGGGATGTCATGTGTTTTAGCCGTATCCAAAAGCAACCGCAACACTTCGTGTCCGTTCATTTCATGCATCATCACATCACATATAATTAAGTCGGGTATAAATTCCGCCGCCAGATCGAGGCCCATTTTCCCATTACTGGCAACAAGGATATTGTACCCTTCCATCTCAAGATATTCGGTCAAATTCTCAAGAATATCTCGGGTATCCTCAATCAACAAAATGGTTTTCATTGTCGTTTGATGGTTTCAATGTCCCCGAATAATTCAACGGGCACAATGCGGATACCCGTTTGCCCTGAAACCCGCTTATGGTTTTACAAGGCCACTATATGTTGTTCAATTCCCATGCCTGTATATTTAGCCCTCAGAAGATCGTTGTCGGGTAATAAAGTACACATGTCGAGTAGTTGTTTGTGTGCTGCTACCTGATCTGCCCGAATAAAAAAAGCTCTACTTTAAGGTAGGGCTCCCTGCAAATGAACTATGCTGCTGATCAATACTGTATAAACAAATCAATCCTCATCACTTTTAATTATGGTCAGTATCATCTTGAACCGCCCGTTTGGGTTTATATAATTAGATGCATGGGCCGGTATTACGATGGACTGGCCGGTAACCAGGAAATTGGAAACCCCCTTAATGACAATCTCCGCTTTTCCCTCGATGATCTGTGCAAAAGTGTCGAAAGGAGTGGTTTTCTCCGTCAATCCTTCCCCGATATCAAACGACATGACACTGATATTGCCGGTTGACTTTTTAAGAATAGTCTTTGTCACCACAGAATTGGGAACGTATTCAATTATTTCAACAGTAATATGTGCTTTCGATTTTTCAAGATCTGTAGCTTCCATTTTTAAACCTTTATTGAGTTTGCAAAAATTGTGAAGAACCCGGACTACAGACGGCTGTATATACTTCAATATGAATTAATTGTTCCCGCCAGATGGCTGCTAATCAGACACGGATGCTCTTTATATTATCCAACAAGCCAAAAGCCTTCAGCAACCAAAGTACCACTACGATAACCACCACCACGTTCAAAATGTTCTTGATCTTCCCATCCATCGGGATATAACTATTAATAAGCCAGAGAAGCACTCCAACAACAATCAGGACAAGAACAATAGTAAGTAGCGGCATAAAATAATTTTAAAGTGATGAAAAAAGTGGACAAGTTCCGCAATTCCTTTGGAAGAGCAGCATACTCCGGGAAATGTATTGACAGTTATACAATTTTTGTGCCTCAGGTGTTAAAGGATGATTATCAATAATCGGGGAAGAAGTTCCTCATACAGGGAATGAATACTGCAGGACTGTCTTAAATTTAAGAAGTAGAAAAATCGCTGCACTGCAGCAGCAAAGCAACCAGGCTATGGAACGGTCTTACTCTTTCACCATATTAGATTCTTCATAATTCCTGATCTTGTTATACAAGGTCTTCCGGTCGATCTTTAATACTTCTGCTGCTTTTGTTTTGTTGAATTTTACCTGTTTCAGCACATTCATTATTGTTTCATACTCTGCCTGGGAAGCGGCATCTTTAAGATCGATCCCCGTCCCGGTCCTTGGGTGTATTAATACAGGGTCATTTATAAAAGGGGCGGTTACATTCGCTGGTATGGCAGCATTGCCAATTATTTCCCATGGTAAAACATTTGTAGTGATTTTTCCTGAACCGGATAATAAGCCGGCCCTCCTTATTACATTACGAAGTTCCCTTAAATTGCCCGGCCAGTTATAGTTTAAAAAGAGTTGCGTCACCTCTTCATCAAATCCGTCCAGTTTTTTATTCAATTCCAGGCAAACTTTTGAAAGAAAAAATTCTGCAAACTGCAGGATGTCTTCTTTTCGCTCCCGTAATGGCGGGATGGAGATAGAGAACTCATTGAAGCGATGATACAGGTCCTCCCTGAATCGCCCTTCCTGGTAGGCCTTTTGAAGGTTTTCGTTGGAGGCTACGATCACCCTTGTATCGGTACTGACATCTTTATTGCTACCCACCCGTTTAAATTTTCTTTCCTGGAGGACCCTGAGCAATGTGGCCTGCACATCCAGTGGCAGATTAGACACTTCATCTAAAAAAAGAGTACCTCCATCTGCTACCTCAAATATGCCTTCTTTATCTGCCAGCGCACCGGTAAAAGAGCCTTTAATATGGCCGAACAGTTCACTGGCGGCCAGCTCTCTTGACAAAGTGCCGCAGTCAACCGCAATAAAAGGTTTGCCATTCCTGTTGCTGCTTTGGTGTATCGTTTTTGCCATCACTTCCTTTCCAGTACCGCTTTCGCCATACAGGATCACACTGTAATTAGTGGGTGCCACCAATTCAATTTGCTTATACAATTCTATGGTACGGGGCGAAACACCTACAAGAAATTCCTGTGAGTCTGTTACAAAATGTTTTTTAACAGAACTGTCAGGGGCTGAATTTTTTACGGCTTCCACCAAAGAGGATGGTTCTTCTAAACCTCTGTTGATCACATTGATGACTTCCTCAGGTATCAGCGGTTTGGTGATATAATCAAAAGCACCGTGCCGCATCACCTCCACTGCCATCTTTACATCGGAGTAACCAGTGATGATAATGACAACCGCCGCCTGGTTTATCTCTTTTACTTTCTCCAATATCTTTCTGCCATCCATATCGCCCAGGCGAAAATCACATAAGACAACATCAAACCTGCTTTCGTTGAATTTTGCCAGGCCCTTGTTTCCGGTGTGGGCAATATCTGTTTCAAATCCTTTTCGTTGTAAAAAATGACTGAGTAACTGGCACATGTCCATATCATCATCAATAATCAGTATCCGCTTCATGAGAACATTTTTATAAACCAATCTAAAAGTAAAATTAGATTAGTTTTGGTTAGTCTGTATCAGGTTGAGAACAAACAGTAGAAAGTTTCAACCAGTTTGAGGAAAAAATTGTACCATAACTATCCGGATAATGCAAATGAAATGCCGTTATCAGGCCCTGTGTGCATTAAAAGCTTATTGGCAAAGCTTTTGTGACCTTCAGCCGTATGACAAATCCTGTATCCGTAACAAATACACCAACGATCATGTCTATTGCAAAAAAAATACTGATAGTAGATGATGAAGAAGACATTTGCTATTTTTTAAGCCGAAACCTTACGAAAAGAGGTTTTGCTACTACTTCTTCTTATACGCTGGCAGAGGCGGAACGGCAACTTGAAAGTTTGCGGCCAGATATTATGTTGCTGGACAACCATTTACCTGATGGCAGGGGTCTCGACTTTATAAAGAAGTTCAATCATAAATATCCTGATCTGAAAATAATCATGATAACAGCACATGATAGCCCGGAAGACCGGTCCAGCGCCTATAGTAGCGGCATTAATTTTTTCCTTTCAAAGCCTTTCAGCCTGGCCACCATAAACCAGGTAATTGACTTAGTGGCATAAACCAGGCAAAAGCGTTGTCAATTCCCCGTCATGGGAAATTTATTCCCCATAGTACGTAGGTTCTCCTTTAAGCACAGCCATAATTGGGAATCTATTTGGAAGGATAGTTCAACAGAATTACAAAACTGGTTCCCTTTCCCGCAGCTGTTTCCACATAGATCTCCCCTTTATGGTTTAAAATGATATTTTGTGTATTGGTCAGGCCGAGACCATTGCCTTTCGGTTTATTGGTAAAGTAGGGTTCGAATAACCGGTGGGCTGCGTCAGAGTCAAGGCCCGGGCCGTTATCTCTTATAGTTACTTTGCATTGCCTGCCCTTCTCTCTTGTTTCCAGTATAAGCACACTGCCGGGTCTGCTGGCCATTGCTTCCAGGGCATTGATGATAATATTTAAAAAAGCAATTTTTAGTTTTTCCTTGTCTACAGACAATTCGCAGATGTTTTCTCCATAATTTTTTATTACACTCACATTAGTAAGTGCTATTCTGTCTTCAGCTCCTTTTAAAGTTTCATCCAGTAATTGGTTGATCGAAACCTGCTCATACGCCAGCTCGGAAAATTTGGTGGAGTTCAACAGATCAGAAATAAGCTGGTTGATACGGGCACTATTCCGTTTGATCATATCAAAAAGCATTATTGACGTTTCATCCTGCTCCATCACTACTTCAGATTTCAACTGGTCCACGGCCAGGTTAATATTGGTGAGCGGGTTTCTTACTTCATGAGCAATCGTTCTGGCAATACGACCTGTGGCAGCAAATTTTTCCTGGCTCCGTATTTTGATGAGCTCAACATTAGCTTCTGCCAGTTCATCTATACGTTTCCTTAATTCTTCCTGGTAGTCTGTTATTTCCTGCAATCCCCTTTTTCTTTCCTTACTTACTTTCATATAAGTAAGAAAGCCAAATAACAGAAGCGAAAAGGCGATGACAGGTGAAATGATAGTGAAGGCATTTATTGCATTGAATGTTTGCTTCATCTTATTGTTCCACTCTGTTAATTTCCTGTTCTCCTCACTTTCTATTATTGCGATCCCTGTGCGGATATTATCCATTGTATTTTTTGCCGCAAACTGTCTGCGCCGCATGGTATCCGACACCTGGTCATTATTATTATTAAATGATCCAATTCCGAACCTGAATTCTTCAAACCTTCTGTCAATCTCTGTCCTCAGGCTTATCAGCCTTACCTGCTGAGCAGGGTCATCATTCGTTAACCTGGTAACTATATTATAAAAGGAGTCGGCCATTTTTATGCTTCCCGTGTAGGGGTCAAGAAATTCGGGGTTTTTAGTTATTACATAACCTCTTAAGCCTGTTTCCCCATCCACTATTTTAAGAAGCAGGTTATCCAGGTTCTTAATGATGTTGTTCGTAAGCTCTACCCGTGCCACTTGCCTCTCCAATTGCTTTTTGGCATACAGTGTTATAAGATAAGCTGCGAATAGCAGTATAAAAGCAATTATATAAACATTACGGATGAATTTTTCGGTCTTTGTTGTTTTAAGGATTGTAACCATATATATTTTTTAACTATCCATCCATCCTCCCATAATTGTGCTGCTGAGACTATTGTGAAACCGTCAAATCTGCCAGGGCCATTTTATTTTACAGCTATCGGATTAAAGGTAATGTCATTTTTACCGAAACAGGTAAAAGACAGATATTAAGGTGTTGCTTACGGGCCCGGTAAAAGGCTTTTACTTTTTAATGGGTGTGGAAGGAATGATGGCCCGGTTGTTCATTACCTGCAGTTTAGTCCAGGTATCTTCTCAGTGTCCAGGCCATTGTTTCATGTTCCCGCATCAGGTCAGTAAGAAAATCAGCCGTGCCTTTATCACCCAGTTTTTCATCGCACTCATCAATGCCTTTTCGTAAGGCGATGATCACTGTTTCATG
>JBEBIF010000200.1:0-6661 GCA_040080515.1 Chitinophagaceae bacterium
ATCTTATCAGTGGAAGTTTTTCAGTAATGCTGGTTACATTTAGCACTGCCGGCTGCGAGGACACCATATGGAGCAGCCCGGTAATACTAATATAAGCTGGCAATGGGATTTTGGTGATGGCAGCACCTCCACGTTGCAGCATCCACTGGTCACTTACCAGGCTGCCGGCTCTTACACGGTGACATTAAGAGTAACTAATGATAAAGGCTGCACTAAAATAGTAAGCCGTCCTGCCTATATCACCGTCACACCAGGGGTTACTTCTTCTTTTTCCCATACACAGCCTGCCGTATGTAATCCGCCTGCCGACATTCAATTTTTCAATAGTTCCACCGGGCCACCTACACTAAGTTATTTCTGGGATTTTGGTGATGGTAATACATCAACTGCAATAGCACCCACCCACACCTATCTTATCAGTGGAAGTTTTTCAGTAATGCTGGTTACATTTAGCACTGCCGGCTGCGAGGACACCATATGGAGCAGCCCTATTGTTATCGGGGGATTTAATACCACATTCACTGCACCTGCTTTTGCCTGTATCAATGAATCTGTATCTTTTACCAATACATCTGTACCAGCACCGGTAAGTTCTTTCTGGCGGTTTGGAGATGGAGGTACTGCCAGTACTATTAACGCCACACATACTTACTCAGCAATTGGTACTTACAATGTTTGGCTTTATAACACGTATGGCAATTGTACCGATTCAGTAATGAATCCCATTACCATTAACCCAAAGCCCGTTGCTGATTTTACAGCACCCGTCACCACAAAATGTGAACCTCCGTTAACAGTCAATTTCCAGGATCTTACTACCGGTGGCGCTGCAAGCTGGCAATGGGATTTTGGAGATGGCAATACATCTACTTTACAAAACCCTTCTCATACTTATACCTCTTATGGAAGCTTTACCGTTACCCTGATAGCAACAACTGGGTTTGGCTGCAGTGATACGATCGTAAAAACCGACTTTGTTATTATCCGCAGGGCCACTATCACTGTTGCACAATTGCCGGCAAGAGGATGTATACCATTCACCATTTCCCCGATCCCTGTAGTTATTTCACTGGATGCAGTCACTTCCTATTTTTGGGATTTTGGCGATGGCGGTACTTCCATCCTTCAAAACCCAACGCATACTTACCCCCTGCAAGGGACATATATTGTCAAACTCTTTATCACTACCAGTTCGGGATGTACCGACTCCCTGATATTTAATCCCGGGGTAACGGTAGGTTCAAAACCAGTGGCCGATTTTACTGCAGTACCCATTCCTGTTTGCGGAACACAACTTGTTTACTTTACCGATCTGTCGGTGCCGGCAGATGAATGGCTTTGGGATTTTGGTGATGGTGCCTCTTCTACCTTGCAAAATCCTACTTATAGTTATAGCGACACTGGTTATTTCAATATCCGGCTGATTGCAACTAATAACGGCTGCCCGGATACGATGATCAAAAATAATTATGTGAGGGTATTGCCGCCGATTGCCCGGTTTGTTCCCACACCGGATTGCTCCAACAGGCTGCGTTTTACATTTACTGACCAATCCATCGATCCGCAAACATGGGAATGGAATTTTGGTGATGGTTCGCCACTGGTCACAACACAAAACCCGGTACACATATTCCCGTCATTGGGTTCTTATAATATAAGATTGATCGTTACCAACGGTGGTTGTGCCGATACGACCTTTCAAACTATAATTGCTGTAAGTGAAACGCCGGATTTCATTGCAGACAGGACAGTGGCCTGTAAAGACGCTTATTTTGTGTTTACGGCCAATAATGTAAATCCTGCTAATATCGTTGACTATAACTGGGATTTTGGCAATGGCGTTAGTGTTAATGGGCCTTCCTCCAGTACCGGATATATTTATACCGTATCTGGAACGTACACGATAACATTGATCGTAACAGATATTAACGGATGCACCAATACCGTTTCTAAAACCAATTATATACGGGTGAATGGGCCTACAGCCGTATTTACAGCTACTAACGTCTCGGGATGCAGCGGTCTTATTACTACATTTAATGACCTGTCTTCCACAGACGGTGTCAATTCCCTGGTGAACTGGCGTTGGAATTTTGGCGACGGAGTAATACAAAACTTTACCGGCCCACCTTTTCAGCACACATATACCACACCCGGCATTTATTCTGTTCAATTGATACTGACCGATGCAGCAGGATGCCTGGACAGTCTTACCCTTAACAATATTATTACTACCACTGATCCGGTTCCTGATTTTTCAACAGTTGATACACTTACCTGTCCCAATGCGGTCGTAAGCTTTACAAATACCTCCACTCCTGCATCATTAACTTACCTGTGGGACTTTGGTGATGGTGGTACCTCTGCCGCTACTTCTCCTACCCATAGCTATGCCGTAACCGGATATTACACCGTGAAGCTGAGGATTCTGGATCCAGCAGGTTGTGCTGATTCATTAACCAGGAACCTGTATATACGGGTGGATGAACCGGTTGCAGATTTTATGGCCAGTGATTCCATCAGTTCCTGTCTTCCCTTTGAAGTAACATTTACCAATACGTCCACTTATTATATTTCACAAACATGGGATTTCGGACCTTCGGAAGGAGTATCCACACTCAGGGATCCGGTTCATTATTATTCCGTGCCGGGAACCTATCCTGTGAAGCTGATCGTTACAAGTCCGGGAGGCTGTGTTGATTCTATTACCAAAACCATCCGTGTGTTTGACACAGTGGGCTCAAGAGTTAACTATCTTCCGCTAAGTGGTTGTAAACCGCTGGATGTAAATTTTAATACATTTACCACCGGGCCTATGAATTCCTTTTATTGGGATTTTGGAGATGGTTACACTATCAGCACACCCACCCCTACTATAAACCATGTCTATAATTCCTTTGGTACCTTCTTACCCAAAGTGATCATGGAAGATCCATCCGGATGCTTAATTGCCCTGCCGGGGTTTGATACGATTTATGCAACGGGCGCCAATACCAAGTTTGGAATAGATGATAGTGTATTCTGTGATATTGGAACCGTGATCTTCACAGACTCTACTACATTTAATGATCCGATCATCACCTACAGCTGGTCTTTTGGTGATGGTGGTACTTCACTGCTTCAAAACCCCGTACATGATTATACAGGTCCGGGTTTGTACACCGTGCGGCTGGCAGTGGAAACTCAGATCGGTTGCAGGGATACACTCATCAAACCATTGGTGATACGGGTGGTGCAGCGACCCTTGATTGATATTGCAGGAGATTCTGTGGTCTGTATCAATTCTTCCTTACTCCATTCGGGTATTTTCATACAGCCAGATACATCCATAGTCACCTGGCAATGGATATTTCCGAATGGCTTCTCATCCACCTCACAAAATCCACCGCCACAAACCTATACCACAGCAGGAATATTTACCATTATCACTTATGCCACTAACAGTACGGGTTGTATAGACACTACATTGCAAACAGTATATGTAAATCCGTTGCCTGTTATCACTATGCCGGGGCAGCTAACGGTTCAGGCTGGTTTTCCGGTAACTATTCCGGCCATCTATTCACCCAATGCCATCAGCTGGGTTTGGTCACCTGCTGCAGGATTAAGTTGTACCAATTGTCCCACACCGGATGCAGGCCCCAAATTTGATACCCGCTACCAGGTATATGTTACCGATGATAATGGATGCAATAACATAGGCAGCATTCTGGTAACGGTTATTTGTAAGAATGCCAACCTCTTTATCCCTAATACATTTTCACCAAATGGGGATGGCAGCAATGATATTTTTTATCCAAGAGGTAAAGGATTGGAACGGGTAAAAATGTTACGGATATTCAACCGGTGGGGTGAAGTGGTGTTTGAGAAAAAAGATTTCCCTGTGAATGATGCCACTGCCGGATGGAATGGAACGTATAAAGGGAAAAAAGCGCAGGCTGATGTCTATGTGTACCAGGCAGAAGTTTTTTGTGATAATGGCGACATCATCAAGCTAAATGGAAATATTGCATTGATACTGTAAAGCAAATGTGGGAATGAGTAAATATGAAAATGTGAAAATATGAGGCTGAAGAAAAACATACGGGTTCTTGTATTTCTGCTCGTAGCTGGCAGTTCGCAGCTCGCAGCTTTCTCTCAGGATATCCATTTCTCTCAATTCTTCGAAGCACCACTCTGGAGAAATCCTTCCCTGGCCGGTATTTTCACCGGTGATATACGGGTGCAGGCAGTATACCGGGATCAATGGAATAGTGTGACCAATGCCTACCGGACCGGTTCCATAAATGCGGAATTTAAAAAACCGATCGGAAAAGGAAATGATTTTATTACCACGGGTATGCAGATACTGTTTGACAGGGCGGGAACCATCGGCTGGACCTCTGCCCATGTACTACCGGTATTGAATTATCATAAATCACTCAGCAGTGATAAAAATAAATATCTCTCCTTAGGTTTTATGGGCGGCTGGGTGCAGCGAAGATTCGATCCCTCCAAAGTAACAACCAACAGCCAGTATGATAATGGGGGCATTGGAGAAAATTTTTCAAATACCCAATACAACTATCTTGACGGAAGTGTGGGTATGAGTTTTAATTCGAACCTGGATAATAATGCCGGCAATAACTTTTTCATTGGCGCTGCTTATCATCATTTCAACCGGCCCAAAACATCTTTTTACAGAAATTCCAATATTGAATTGCATGCCAAATGGGTCTTCTCGGGTGGATTACGATTTGGCGTTAGTGATAATGCATATATGACGATACAGGCAGATCATACCACACAGGGAGGTTTTACAGAAACAGTTGGCGGTGCCATGTATGGGCTAAAGTTGGGTGAAGACCCGGACAATCCCATCTACATCATTCATGCCGGTGCTTTTCTGCGGTGGGATGATGCATTGATACCTGTTGTGAAACTGGATTACAATCCTTTTTCTGTAGCTATAAGTTATGATGTAAATATTTCAAAGCTGAAACCTTCCAGCTATGGCCGTGGTGGATTTGAATTATCCATTTCTTATGTGGGCTTCCGGAAAGATAAAGGCGAATACCTTCTCTGTCCGAGCTTTTAATACATACCTCGCACAGAGATGAAAGAGAAAAAGAGAATACAACTTCATAACTCTTTCTCTCTTTTCCCCGGGCGAAGCTTCTCCTCTGCTGCCACCGGCAAATTCTGTGTTATAGAGTTTCTTTCCTGAGATACTATCACATCAAAAAAAGCCGGGCTGTTTAAAGTAGCCCGGCTGATCGGTTTTCATTTGAATCAATTATGAAAGTACCGCTTCTTTTACATGCTCTTTCGGCATCGCATTCTCTACATTCACACCTAATGCCTGTGCAATGGCCATTCCCAACCCGATATCTGCCCGGAAGAAATGACAAAGCTGGCGGTTGATGATCTCTCCCTTCTTTGGTCCATCAATACCGCTCATAGCGCCAACAATATTGCTTACTAAATTTTTCTTATCCTGCTCCGTCAATACTTCCCGGTAGAAAATACCTGGTTGTGTGTAATGATCATTTTCACCTTCCGCATTCCGGCTGTACCAGTCGGCCACGTTTGTATCTAACTGCCAGGCCGGTTGTTTGTAAGATTCATCCGGTTTGATATTGTCAAAACTATTGGGGAAATAATTGGGTGCACTTCCTCCATTGCCATCTATCCGCATGGCTCCGTCTCTTTCATAATTGTTTACCATGAAAGGGCATCTGTTCACCGGTATTTGTTCATAGTTCCCACCCAGCCTGTGGCGATGTGCATCCGGATAAGAAAGAATACGGCCCTGCAGCATTTTATCGGGTGAGTAGCTGATACCATCCACCACATGGGCAGGTGCGAATGCTGCCTGCTCCACATCTGCAAAATAATTCTTCGGATTCTCATTCAACTCCAGCACACCCACATCTATCAACGGAAAATCTTTATGTGACCAAACTTTGGTGAGATCAAACGGGTTCCATTTATAAGTGGCCGCTTGCTCTTCTGTCATCACTTGTATCTTCACAGACCATTTTGGGAAATCTCCTTTATCAATAGCAGTAACCAGGTCCCTTTGTGCCCAATCAGGATCTTGTCCTTTCATTTTCGCTGCTTCATCATTCGTAAAGTTTTTGATCCCTTGTTGTGTTTTGAAATGGAATTTCACCCACACCCTTTCATCCTTATCATTAATAAAACTGAATGTGTGGCTGCCAAAACCATGCATATGGCGATAACTGTATGGCGTTCCCCTGTCGCTCATCAGGAATAGTACCTGGTGAAGGCTCTCGGGGTTCAGGCTCCAGAAATCCCACATCATCGTCGGGCTTTTGCAATTTGTGTACGGGTCTCTTTTTTGTGTATGGATAAAATCACCGAATTTCTTGGGGTCTTTGATAAAGAAGATCGGCGTGTTATTTCCCACCAGGTCCCAGTTGCCATCCTCTGTATAAAATTTCATGGCGAACCCACGGGGATCTCTTTCTGTATCGGCAGAACCTTTTTCACCACCCACCGTAGAAAAGCGAAGAAAAGTGCGGGTCTCTTTCCCGATCTTACTAAACACTTTGGCCCGGGTGTATTTAGTGATATCATGTGTTACGGTAAATGTTCCGTAAGCGCCGCTTCCTTTGGCATGTACCACTCTTTCCGGGATACGTTCCCTGTTGAAATG
>JBEBIF010000201.1:0-6660 GCA_040080515.1 Chitinophagaceae bacterium
TGATCTTTGCGCTGATCAAATCCTATGTGTTTGCGTTCATTATTTCAAGTGTACCGGCCTTTTATGGTTACTATGTAAAAGGAGGCGCATTAGAGATCGGCCGGGCCAGTACAAAGGCAGTGGTGGTAAGCTGTATATTGATATTGTTTGCGGATTATGTGTTGTCAGCATTGTTGCTGCCAACCTGATGAACCCCGCATAAGGCGGGGCGGCAGGAACAGGTGAACAGATGAACAGATGAACAATGGAACAGATGAATGATGAAGTACCAGACTCAGGCGGCAGAAGTGGCTGGTAAAATAAAATGTATTGCCGATTTATTATTTTTTGAAACTTGAAACAAAAACGACTAAACTCGCAGCTCAGAGCTAACCGCTCGAAGCTCCTCCCATGATCGAAGTAAAAAACATAAAGAAAAGTTTTGGCGACAAGGTCGTGATAGAAGACGTGAGCTGTGTGATGAAGGCCGGTCAGTGCAATCTCATCATCGGCTCCAGCGGCAGTGGCAAAACGGTATTGCAGAAATGCATGGTGGGATTATTTGAACCCGACCAGGGAGAGATATTATACAGCGGTCAGAATTTTACGGCCATGAAGGGGCAGGATAAAACAGAGATACGGAAAGAGATAGGAATGCTTTTCCAGGGGGGAGCACTGTTTGACAGTCTGACGGTGCAGGAAAATGTAATGTTTCCGCTGAGCATGTTTACCAAAGATTCTTTTAAGAAAAAACTGGACCGGGTAAATGAAGTGCTGGCACGGGTGAACCTGGTGGACGCCAATAAAAAATATCCATCAGAGCTGAGTGGCGGTATGAAAAAAAGGGTGGCGCTGGCAAGGGCCATTGTATTAAACCCCAAATACCTTTTTTGTGATGAACCGAACTCCGGTCTAGACCCGCAAACATCATTGGTCATCGATCAGCTGATACAGGAAATAACGCTGGAGTTCAACATGACCACGGTGGTCAATACCCACGACATGAACAGTGTGATGGAGATCGGCACTTATATCCTGTATATGTACCAGGGCAGAAAAGAGTGGGAAGGGAATAAAAAAGAGATCATCTTCAGTAAGAATAAGCGGTTGAATGATTTCATCTTTGCCTCCGAGTTCTTACAGGATGCAAAAGATATGCGGATGCTGGAAGAGACCGGAAAGATCCCCAATCACCGGAATATGGACCTGATGCTGGATAAGGATACGCCACCGCTGATGCCGCCCACGGAAGAGAAATAATGCTGATTTAGAAAAAGCATCAAATACCTTACTTTTGCCGGACTTTTAAGAATTATATATGAGTATCCTCGTCAATAAGAATTCAAAGATTTTAGTACAGGGTTTTACCGGTACGGAAGGCACTTTTCATGCCACGCAGATGATCGAGTATGGTACCAATGTAGTGGGCGGTGTTACCCCGGGCAAAGGCGGCAGCACCCACCTGGAAAAGCCGGTGTTTAATACAGTGGTTGATTGTGTAAAAGCAACCGGTGCAGATGTAAGTATCATTTTCGTTCCCCCGGCTTTTGCGGCTGATGCGGTAATGGAAGCAGCAGATGCAGGTATCAAACTGGTGGTTTGCATCACCGAAGGCATCCCGGTACAGGACATGGTAAAAGTGAAGAACTACCTGCAGGGAAAGAATACCCGGTTAGTAGGACCAAATTGTCCGGGTGTCATTACATCTGATGAATGTAAAGTGGGCATCATGCCGGGTTTTATATTCAAATCAGGCCGTATCGGTATTGTTTCCAAATCGGGCACCCTTACTTATGAGGCGGCTGACCAGGTGGCAAAGGCCGGCCTGGGCATCTCTACCGCAGTAGGTATTGGCGGCGACCCAATCATCGGTACCACCACTAAAGAAGCGATAGAATTGTTTATGAATGATACCAACACAGATGCCATCGTAATGATCGGTGAGATCGGTGGCGGCATGGAGGCCGAAGCAGCCCGCTGGATAAAAGAAACGGGGAATAAGAAACCAGTGGTAGGGTTTATTGCCGGGCAAACAGCTCCTGCCGGTCGCCGGATGGGACATGCCGGAGCTATTGTAGGCGGCGCAGATGATACTGCTGCAGCTAAAATGAAGATCATGGCAGAGTGCGGCATTCATGTAGTAAGCAGCCCTGCGGATATTGGTAAGAAGATGGCGGAAGTGATGAAGTAGTCGGTAGTCATTAGTCGATAGTCAATAGTTCCTCATTGTAAATATCATTATAAATGATAAACCCTCCGGAATCCGGAGGGTTTATCATTTTCACGATGGACTATCGACTATCAAAAACGAAACCGCTCCGTAAAAACGGAGCGGTTCTTTTTTAACCCTTGTGTATAGTGTGTGAGAATATTGCGGGATTAACGGGATTCACGGATAAAACGGGCCAGTTCATCTTTGCTGCTTTTAAAGGTCAGCTCATTGCTCAGCAGGTAGTAGTTCTGCTTATCTACCGTTTTACGGTAAGCTAACTTGGCTACTTCCAGCTTATTGTTTTCAAATACAAAGAGCAACATCAGTTCCTTTACCTGCTGCGTGGTAAAGTTGGATTTATCAGCAATTGTTCTTACGGAAGTGATGCGGTTGTTCTCAAACCATTCCTTGCGGAGTGATTCTTTTAATGTTTCAAACTCCCGGGCACCCATTACATTGTTGTTTCCACCATTCCAGCCACTGTTGTCGCTGTCGTAATAATCATCTTCTTCGCTGTAGAACTCATCATCAAAGTCGATCCGGCGTTCGTCGGTCATTACTTTACCGAAACGGTTTACTGTGATATCCAGGTGATAACCTCTTTTCAGAAAAATAGTACTTTGATAAACGACATCTTCTCTTTTTCCCTGGTTGAATGCACCTCTTTTCTTGTCACGGAAGATCTTGATATTGTGTCGTCCTTCTGCCAGGTAACTAACGGTAATAGAGTTGTTCTTCATGCTGAATTTCCGGCCATCAATCTCGATCTTCATTTCGGTACTGGTACCTGGAGAAGATATGCTGAGGCGGCTGCCATCAAAAGCCAGCAGGGAAAGTGAAAACAATGAAGCAACTAAAAGTGTAAAGATTTTTTTCATGATTGTTGATTTAAAAGTGAAACGATTTTGTTTTCGGTACTGTTATTTCCAAAGCCATGCCATCATGCCAGAAAATGGTTCAACGAAATGTTAAAGGAAAAAAAGGGATATCAAACATTCCTGCCGGTTTTTGCCGGAGTGCCTGCCTGGTAAGCGTTTCAAACGTTGTCATTACTACACAATAGTGCTGTGAAAATAATTGCACCCCTGCCCGTAAAAAACTCATCAGGGCAGTTTAGTATCAAAAAATATGAAATCCACACCCTTAAAGCATCTTATCATCGCTTAAGATTAGTTAACTTGTAAAAAAAATATCATGACCAGGCCAGTATTCAAAAACCTTTTCCTCACCCTTAGCTTATTTAGTATTATAAGTATGAGTGCCAACAGCCAAACCCCCATAAAGAACTATGAAAAAGAATGGAAGAAAGCAGAAGCTTTCACGGAAAAGGGACTGCCCAAATCTGCCTTAACAGAGGTTAAAAAAATATATGATCTCGCCAAAAAAGAGAAACAGGATGCACAGGTCATCAAGGCATTAATATATATGACCGGTCTTCAAACAGAGAACCGGGAAGACAATGAAGTGCTTTCAGTAGCAGAAATAGAAAAAGAGATCTCCGTAAGTAAAGAACCGGTAACGGCACTGCTAAAAAGCCTGCTGGCAGAAATGTACTGGAGTTATTACCAGGAGCACCGCTGGCAATTATATAGCCGTACTGCCACGGAAAAATTCAGTAAAACAGATATTGCCACCTGGGGGGTGGAAGACTTCCACAAAAAAATAAGTGAACTCTATCTCCAATCCATTAAAGAAGAAAAATTATTGCAGCAAACAAAGCTGGAACCGTTTAACGCCATTATCATAAAAGGAAATATGCGCCACCTGCGGCCCACACTCTATGACCTGCTGGCGCACCGGGCATTAAACTATTTTGAAAATGATGAACGGGATATTAAAAAACCTGCTTACGCCTTTGAAATAAACCAGGCCAGCGCCTTTGATCCTGCTGCAGATTTTATTACCAGGAAATTCCCTACCAAAGATTCGCTGTCGCTGAAACATAAAGCGTTACTGATCTATCAAAAACTCATTTCCCTTCACCTGAATGATGCAAAACCCGATGCATTGCTTGATGCAGACATTCAGCGAATAGCGTTCATTAAGGAAAGTTCCACCCATCCTTCTAAAGATGAATTGTACTACAATGCACTATACCACATTGCCCGTCAATATGGCAACTTACCTGCTGCCGCACAGGCCTGGTATCTTTTAGCTGCCTATCATGAACAAAAAGCTGCTACCTACAAACCGCTCGGCGACACGGCTTACCGCTACAGTCGTATTAAAGCAAAAGCGATCTGCGAACAACTGCTGCTGCAAAAAGATTCTTCTGAAGGAAAAATAAATGCTTACAACCTGCTGAATTCCATCAGGGGTAAATCGCTCCAGTTCTCTGTAGAGAAAGTGAATGTGCCTGGTCAGCCCTTCCGCAGCTTCGTGCAATACCGTAATATCAATACCCTTTACCTGCGCCTGATCAAAGCAGATGAGAAATTAAAAAAGGCATTAGAGAATCAGTATGATGAAAAATACTGGCCCACCCTTATTGCTGCCACCCCATTAAAAAGTTGGCAGCAGGCACTACCTGCCACCAATGACCTGCAACAACACAGCACTGAAATAAAGATAGATGCGCTGCCCGCTGGTGAATATATCCTGGCCGCTTCCAGCGACAATAACTTTGCCGGCAATAAAACGGTGATCGGTGCCCGGTTCTTTTATGTGTCCGGGATCAGCTATGCCAATAACAGCAGCGATTTCTTTGTGCTGAACCGTGACAACGGCAACCCGCTTGCCAAAGCGATAGTGCAGGTATGGGAACAGAAATATGATTACAAACTTTCCAAATACACAAAGGAAAAAGGAAAAGTATATACTACCGATGGCAACGGGTTCTTTAAACTGGACCGGCCCAAAAGGGATAATAACAGTTACAGTAACTATTCTTACCTGCTGGACATTACCCACAACGACGACCGCCTTTTCATGAACGACCTGGTATATGATTACTATTATTATAATGCCGAAGCTGAAGAACCAAAGACGGTCACTACCATTCATCTTTTTACTGACCGGAGCATTTATCGCCCCGGACAAACCCTTTACTTTAAGGGTATCGTATTAAGCAGAAATCAAAAAGAAAAAAGTGGTGGTGTAAAAACGAACTATACCACAACTGTGGTGCTGCGGGATGCCAATTATAAAGATATTGATACGATCGTAGTAAGAACGAATGAATACGGTTCTTTCAATGGCAAATTTCAACTGCCACAAACTGGTTTGAACGGGCAGTTCACCTTATATACCAAAACAGATGGCGGCAATACCGGCTTTAAAGTAGAAGAATACAAACGGCCCAAGTTCTATGTTGACTACGAACCCATAAAAGGTACCTATAAAGTAAATGACAAGATAAAAGTAACGGGTATTGCCAAAGCCTATGCTGGTAATAACATTGATGGCGCTACTGTTAAATACCGCATTGTTCGTCAACCCCGGTTTTTGTACCCCTGGATGTTCTGGCGTTGGTGGCAGCCACCCACTGAAGAAATGGAAATCGCCAATGGTGAAATAAAGACCGATAAAGAGGGGAAGTTTATCGTGGAGTTCACTGCTATTCCAGACCTGAAGATCGAAAAGAAATTTGAACCCGTATTTGATTACACGGTGTATGCCGATGTAACAGACATCAATGGTGAAACCAGGAGTGGTGAAAAATCAGTATCTGTAAGTTATAAATCATTGATGCTGGTAAGTTCAATTCCCTCCACATTACCTGCAGACAGTTTAAAGAAATTGGATATCCGCACCCAGAATATGAATGGGGAATTCGAGCCAGCCATTGTAAAAGTGACCATCACCAAACTGAAAGAAGAAAAGCGACTTATCCGTGACCGCTACTGGGATAGACCCGACCAGTTCACCATGAACAAAGAAGAATACATCAAGAACTTCCCGTATGACGAGTACGATAACGAAAGTGATTATAAAAGCTGGGAGAAAGGACAACAAGTTTTTGAAAATACAGACTCAGCGAGGGAAAATTCCAAATATCAAATTCCAAATACCAAATTCAGTCCCGGTTTCTACATCATTGAAATGGAGACAAAAGACAGGACCGGTGAAACAGTAAAGGATATCAAATACATAGAACTGTTTGATGAAAAGAGCAACCAGCTGAACCGGCCGGAATATCTCTGGAATGGCATCAGCAAAACAACTGTTGAGCCTGGTGAAACAGCAAAAGTGGAGTTAGGAACAGCAGCAGATAATTTGTTTGTAGTACAGCAACTGGATAAAGGAACGGTGAACGGTCAACAATCAAACATCAATTATTCCTTTATTAAATTAAATAATCAAAAACAAGGGTTCACCTTCCCTGCAGCCGAATCAGACCGGGGCGGTTATGGCGTAGGCTGGATGTTCATCAAGCACAACCGGTTTTACCAGGTAAACCAAACGATCAATATCCCCTGGACCAACAAGGCGCTGACGGTGGAATACGCTACGTTCCGGGATAAGACGCT
>JBEBIF010000695.1:0-1379 GCA_040080515.1 Chitinophagaceae bacterium
GTCCGGTGCAATCGCTCTTCCCACTATGTTGGCAGAAAAAGTATTTACAACCGTGCTCCTCCCATCTTCAAAGCGGAAATACGGTAACACATTATGAATAGTTACCCGCGCTGGAGAAGTATACGTTCTTGACGTTCCATCTTCTGCAAACGCGCGTATGAAATACGCACCATCCTCAACTTCAGTGGAATCCCACATATAGCGACTTGCATACACGTGATCACTTATAGTGGTCCATTCATTCTGAGTTGATGTCGCCGAAAGATCTTTATCATACTCCGCAGCGGGTATGAGTTGATAAGAAAACTGGAGCACATCTTTGTTTTCATCTTTTGCAAGAACTTCAAACGAGGTACGTCCAACAATTCGCGCACCTATCTCTGGGGTAACCAACGATACACTCGGATCAATATTGTATTTCAAATTCACCAATGCCTCTTCACTTAGAGTCCCCGCTGAATCAACAGATGAGACACTTAATATATTTAAGCCGTTCGTATGTTCTTTGCTCAAAGCGATATTTTCAAACGAAAATACCCCATCAGCATTTGGCCTTGTTTCAAAAGTATCAACACCATTTACTAGGAGTCGCACCGAGGTGTCGCTGCGCACTGTTCCAGAAACAGTCGTGGTACCGATGAGTGTAGCTGAGCTTAGCGGATAGGTAATGCTTGGTTTTGGAGGGGGATCTATATTGACCGCAAATGAACCTCCACTCGTCATAATATTTCCCTTGTTACCCGCACGATCTACTCCTTCAATAGAAATGTGTGCGACGCCATCATATCCATCCTGAATTGCATAAATACCTTCAAAATGACTCCCAGCACCAGCCATGATAACCGGCACTGATGTAGCTCCTTTCTGAGTAACTAACACCACAGGAGGTTCCCGCAATTCTTTTGTTGAATCAACAATAATTGAAACATCATCACGTCGTGTGACCGGAGGATCAGTGCGAACAGTAAACTCTGGGGCCGTGTAATCCACGGTAAAGTAGTCCGACACTCCTTCGCGAATTCCACCAGCTGAATCTATCGAATCTACAATGGCTCTGTATAAAACGCCTGGAATTAAATCAGTAATCGACCAAGTGAATGATCCTTTGCTCGGTTGATCCTTTGCTATAAGCGTTTTATCTTCTGCTCGAGCAATTGACCTCTCCCAATCGTCGATTTTGTCAGAATAATATAATGATACAGGATCTGGGATTGCATTGCTGCTGTACAAATTCGTAGCATCGTAGGAAATAATTGCTTCATTTGAAAAAACATCTCCCTGTACCGGTGACGTGACCTGCACAGTTTGACTATACGAAAAAAACGTTCCTGAGGAGAGCGGTGGCGGTATCTCTGGCTCCTCTGGAGGCGGGCCGCCAC
>JBEBIF010000202.1:0-6635 GCA_040080515.1 Chitinophagaceae bacterium
TTTTAAATCCTCGTACCGGAAGGCCAACCGTACCAGCGGTACTTCTTTTACAGGGCTGGGTGATGACCTGGCAATGCAACTGCTTCAGAATACCGGTAAAAAGTTTTCCTTACCGGTGGTTACGGATATCCATTCACCGGAAGAAGCGGCTAAAGCTGCCCGTTTTGTAGATGTATTGCAGATACCTGCATTCCTGTGCCGTCAGACTGACTTGCTGATCGCTGCTGCACAAACAGGTAAAATAGTGAATGTAAAAAAAGGGCAGTTCGTAAGTGGTGAAGCCATGAAGTTTGCTGTTGATAAAATACGGAATGCAGGAAATGATAAAGTGATGCTTACAGAAAGAGGTACCACCTTTGGCTATCAAGACCTGGTAGTGGACTATCGCAACATTCCGGCCATGCAGGCGCATGGAGTGCCGGTGGTGATGGATGTGACGCATGCTTTGCAGCAGCCTAATCAAACAAGTGGTGTAACAGGTGGCAACCCGCAACTGATAGGCACCATTGCCAAAGCAGCCATTGCTGCCGGTGCGGATGGTTTATTTATTGAAACGCATCCTACCCCATCCGTTGCAAAAAGTGATGGCGCCAATATGCTGAAGCTGGATCTGCTGGAAGGGTTGCTGGAGCAATTGGTGAGGCTGAGAAAGGCGCTATAAAATACAACCCCTGTACTATTTCTTAAAATTGGAAAGTTATTATTCCCTAAAGGGAGGATAGGAAAGCCTATAAGACTGGAAATTTGCTGAGCAATGAACAGACATTTCCAAATATACATCGCGATACTGCAAAATGCTGAATAGAATTCATGCAGCCGAAGAGTGCGACCCGCCCCGGCGGGTAAACTGCAACAGGCGATGCCATGAAAAACTGAAACTGGAAATAATAATTACAAGATAATTACTTTAAAAGATTGTTGGCACTAAAAATGACTCGTCGATCTAAGTGCCCTCTTCGGGGGACAGGGGGCTTTACCTCAAATCCACTTCTTCCACACCGGGATATTTCGATTTGTCAAATGTAAACTGGCTGTCACTTACAGCAGCATTGGTCTTCATCGTTGTCACGGTGTAGATATAGCGGTTACCGGCATTTTCCAATACTTTGGTGCTGTAGATCGTTTTGGCGTTCTTATCCACCTGTAAATACACTTTGTGAAAAGGCTTGCTTTTATCAATCGGGGTCATTTCTATTTCCTGCAATGTTTTCGTCCCTACTTTTTTCTCACCGTTCAGGATATACCGGAAATCTTTGTCGTAGAAATTGGTGAATAATTTTTGTGGTGTGATCATTCCGCCTGAAGCATCGAGGTTACTGATCGTAACCTCATTAGCTGATTTATCGTAATTCCAGACCGTGGTACCATTGCAAAATATTTCCTGTCCTCCAAAACTGACCCTGTATTTGGTCCCTTTCATCACCAGGGTACCGGTTTTAGTACTTAAAGCTTTTCCGGAAGCATTTTCCACTTTATAAGAAAACGTGGCCTGTACGGTAGTAAATGTTTTGAATTTTGCGCTGACACCGTCGAGGATCGCTTTTGCGGCGGGGTCACTGGTTTGTGCTGAAATACTAAGGGTAATGGCGGATAATAAAACGGCAGAATAGATTTTTTTCATCATTTTATGTGTTGTGGGCCTTTAGGAGAAGGCGATCAAAGGTAATTAAATACTGCTATACTACTTCGCTGAAGCTATGCAGCACGGTGTAGGACAGGCAATGACTGTACCGGGTTGCACAATTTTGTACCTTCTTAACAAGCTGATAACGCATCACCCTAATGCGTCCAGGTGTTGCTGCAGTTCCATTTCAGTTTTGATCAATACATCCCGGGCTTTACTCCCCTGGTTGGGGCCTACAATACCCGCTGCTTCTAACTGGTCCATCAGCCGGCCAGCCCTGTTGTATCCCAGTTTCATCCGCCGTTGTAATAAGGAGGTTGATCCAACCTGGTTTTGAACGATCAGTCTTGCTGCATCTTCAAACAATGAATCCCGGTCGGATAAATCGAAGTCTTTGCCTTCGAGTTCTTTTTCATCCACATATTCGGGCAGCAGGAATGCTTGGGGGTATCCCCGCTGGTCGCCAATAAAATCTACTATTTGCTCCACTTCAGGTGTATCTACAAAAGCACATTGCAGCCGGGTCACTTCCCCATTGTGTGAGATGAGCATATCCCCTTTCCCGATTAGTTGTTCGGCACCACCTGTATCCAATATTGTTCTGGAATCAATTTTGGAAGACACTTTAAAACCTATCCTTGCAGGGAAGTTGGCCTTGATAGTACCCGTTATAATATTTACAGACGGACGCTGTGTGGCAATGATCAGGTGAATACCAATAGCCCTTGCCAGCTGTGCCAACCGGGCAATCGGCATTTCCACTTCTTTACCGGCTGTCATGATCAGATCTGCAAACTCATCTATAACCAATACGATAAAAGGAAGGTACTGGTGTCCTTTTTGGGGATTCAGTTTTCGTCTGATGAACTTATCATTGTATTCCTTGATGTTCCTTGCACCGGCTTCCTTCAGCAGGTCATACCGGTTATCCATTTCTATACACAAGGCATTGAGCGTATGCACCACTTTCTTGGTATCGGTAATGATGGCATCTTCTTCGCCGGGCAGTTTTGCCAGGAAATGTTTTTCTATCCGCCTGTAAATACTCAATTCCACTTTCTTGGGATCGATGAGTACAAATTTCATTTGCGATGGATGCTTCTTGTACAGCAAGGATACCAGGATGGCATTCAGCCCTACTGATTTACCCTGGCCGGTAGCACCCGCCATCAATAAGTGTGGCATGCTGGCCAGGTCAACAATGAAATTTTCGTTATCGATCTTTTTACCAATGGCGATAGGCAAACTGAAATTGTTGTTCTGGAATTTTTCTGAAGCCAGTAAGGTTTTCATACTTACCACTGTCTTACGCACATTCGGCACCTCTATACCGATCGTTCCCTTTCCGGGTATGGGTGCAATGATACGGATGCCCAGTGCTGCGAGACTGAGGGCAATATCATCCTCCAGGTTTTTGATTTTTGATATCCGCACACCCGGCGCCGGTACGATCTCATACAACGTAACGGTTGGGCCCACCGTAGCGCTGATCTTCTGAATTTCTATCGCATAGTTTCTCAGAGTGGCGATGATCTGGTTCTTATTATTCTCCAGTTCATTAGCATCCTGGATGATCTTTTCGCTGCCGTGTGTTTCCAGCAGGCTGAGTGTTGGATATTTATAATCCCGCAGGTCTAATGTAGGTTCATACGGAGGTAAATTTTCCACCCCGGAAAGTTCTTCTTCCGGTTCTTTATCCGGTACTGCTTTGATCTCAAGTTCCAGCGGCTCCTCACTTTTCTTTGCAACAGTTTTTACCGGCGGGATAAATTCTTCCTCCACATCAAACTCATGTGTATGAAGGAGGTCATTGACGATCTCTTTTTCAGGACTGGTTTGTTGTTCTTCGATCTTTTCCACCATTTCCTCAGGTGTTTCCTCTTTTTCAATTACTTTAAAGTCATGCGCCGGAACTTCATCCGGAAAATTGATCACTATGCCACCATCCTGTTTTAATGAATTGCCATTTTGTGTTCCGGATTTTTCAGCATACAGATCATTGATACTGGTGTTAGGCTTCAGTTCTGCAGCTGATGTGGTCATTTCTTCTGCTGTTACTTCTTCATCACCAGTTGTTGGGGATTTCTTTGCCGGTAAGCTAAATGCCGGGTTAAACTGCCAGATAAAATAACCGAGTGCCAATAATAATAATACGGCCGCCGTACCAATGGTGCCCAGTGCACCTGTTAGCTGGCGGTTGATCATATCTCCCACACCACCTCCAAATGGAAATGCGCTTTTGGCAAACAAAAAAGATAAAGAAACGGAGAGCACCAGCAATCCTGCCGTCACATACTTCAGGTTTCTCCATATGGAAAATACCCGGCGGCGGAATAACAGGTTCGTACCCACTACAAAAAAGAATGTGCAGATAAGAAATGCGGCGATGCCAAAGGCTTTGAAAATAAAAAAATGAGAAGCAACAGCACCAAAGCGGCCCAGAAGATTGGCTACCGGCTCATTGGAACTAAATATTCCGTTAAGTCCCTGCCGGGCTATTGCCTGGTCTTCCTTCCAGGTGAAAAAATAAGAGATAAAGGATACAAACAGGAATATGGAAATGAGAAGTGAAACGGCTCCAATGATCTTCCATGTCCTTTCATCACGGGCAATGGCTTTCAAATCAATCTTCTCTTCCTTTTCAGCCTGAAAAGGGGTGACATCGGATTTGGCAGGTTTCTTCTCAGGACTTTTTTTGGTGGTCTTTTTCAGCTTATTAGCCATGGCAGCAAAGATACTATTTCAACCATTTCCGGCTAAAATTTACCACAAAGTGGTATGTGGAAAGCTGGCACAAGCAAAATCGATGTATTACATTTGGAACACAAGTTTAAATCCTGTATGAAAAGGTTGCCTCTTTCCTGCTGCTTTATCTCACTCTGCGGTTGTCTTTTATTGGCAGCAACAGGCATAAAAGCACAGGACAGCCTCGCCAACAGCTACACAGACATCAGCAAAGTGCTGTTTGTAAAGTCCCTTAGTAAAACAGTCAGCTCGGGTTTTATAGAAGGTAACGAGAGCCTTGAATCGAAGTTCAGTCAACTGAATTTTCAACCTGGTGTAATTTTTAAAGGTGTCATCCCGACTGATTTTGTTACGAAAAAAGTGGTGCTAAAATTTAATCTCTTCAATCCTGCTGATACTGCCATATCAGTTTGTTTTTTCCCGGGGTTCTATTATGATCATATTCAACTGTACCGGCTGGAAGGAATAACGTTAAAAAAATTGCCTGTGGTACTGCCAAACAACCCGGACAGCATCGGGTTCCGGCAATTGATTCTGGAGGGCAAAGATTCAGCTACTATTATTGCGGAACTACATCCTATCAAAACCTATCTCAACACTATCCGCCCCCGGCTGATCAATGCGCCGCAAACCAGCGTCTTTATTTCTGCCTTAAGAAGTGATCATAATGACATTCAGCTGGTAACCTATGTATTCTGCGGCCTATTACTAATGATGATATTGTTCTCCCTGGCGAATTTTTTGCAGGGTGCCAACCGGGAGTTCTTTTATTATTCCGGGTATGCCTTTTTCCTGGGAGGTATGCTTTTTGCCAAAGCCCTGTTTGATTTTCATGCCAGCGCTGCCAGTTTTTTTATTGAAAGTTATCTCGATTTTGTAATGCAGTGCCTGGGGATCATGTTCTATATGATCTTTATGCAAAAATTCCTGGAGACAAAACAGAAGCACCCGTTTCTGTATAAATTATACAACGGCGGCATAGCGTTGTTGGTCGTCGCTGTACTAACGTTTAGCTTTCTCCACTATTTTACCAACAACTTCAGTTTGCAAAATATAGTGGAAAATGCCACCAAAGTATTGCTGCTGGTAATGGTCATCATATTTCTTGTTTACGGCATCCGGCACTGGAAAGATAAACTGCTTCGCTATTTATTCTGGGGTAACCTGTTGCTTTTTGTCTTCTCCCTCATTTCACAGGTGGCAGTAATGCAGGAAGGATTATTTAAAAACATCCCGGGCATTTTTAGTTCTGCATTATTTTACTACGAAATGGGACTGTTCCTGGAACTGGTATTATTCCTGATGGGACTTAATTATAAAAACCGCCGCCAGCTGATCGCACAAACAAAGGAACGGGAAACCCTAAAAGCTAAAACCCTTATGCAGGAGTATGAAACCGAACTGGCTGTACTAAAAGCACAACAACAGGAACGGGAACGTATCTCTGCAGATATGCATGATGAACTGGGCGCCGGAATGACGGCTATCCGGTTGATGAGTGAGATTGCCCGTAATAAAATGAAAGAAAATACGCCGGTGGAAATTGACCGGATATCTTCATCTGCCAACGAAGTGCTGAATAAGATGAATGCCATTATCTGGAGTATGAACAGCGGAAATGATACGGTGGATAACCTGGTATCCTATATCCGCTCGTATGCTTATGAGTACTTTGAAAACACCCCAATCGAATGTAAGGTGATAAGCCCTGAGCATATCTCCGATAAGGAACTGGTCGGAGATAAACGCCGCAATATCTTCTTATGTGTAAAAGAAAGCCTGAATAATGCACTGAAACATTCACAGGCATCTGAATTAACGATAACAATGGAAACAAACGGGTGCCTGAAAATAATCATCCATGACAATGGCCGTGGTATTGACCTGGAAAATATCCGTCAGTTTGGGAATGGGTTAAAGAATATTACACGAAGGATGGAAAGTATTGGTGGCACGTTTACGATAGTGAATAACAATGGCACAGTTACTACCCTGGAGCTTCCCTTCTGATCATTGTTTTTTCAGAATTGCCAGCAGCAACAGCAGCCATCCTGCAATAAAAAAGATGCCACCAAGCGGGGTTACAGGTCCCACAAATTTTACCGCTGTGCTTCCCTGTATCTTTAAAAAAGTAAGAAGGTATAAGGAGCCGGAAAAAAGAAAAACTCCGGCAATAAAACAAGTAGCTGCCCAATGAAGATAGCGGTTTGCAAACTGATTATATAAGACACCAACCGCCAGTAAAGCCAGTGCATGGTACATCTGG
>JBEBIF010000696.1:0-1374 GCA_040080515.1 Chitinophagaceae bacterium
ACTGAACCCTCAAAACAAAAAGCCGCCTGCTCACAAGCAGGTGGCTTTTTTAATTTTAGCAGCCGGCCCAACCGCTGGTGTAATTTCTATAGCCGGTCTCCTGCATTCTTTTTACCCGCTGCCCTATTTATCTTAGCTTTGGAAGCATTGAAAAAACCCCGTCATTATTAAAAACCACATTTCAAAATGAGAAATTTCATTTCCTGCCTGTTGATGGCACTGTGTTTTGGCATTACAAGCCACGCCCAAAATATTTACAATAATCCCAACAGCAACCACGGAAACAAATTTGAACAAATGGGAGCCACCTTTCCTACTCCCAACGAATATCGTACTGCCAGTGGTGCCCCCGGTCCCAAGTACTGGCAGCAGCGCTGTGATTATGATATCAAATGCGAGCTGGATGAAAAGAACCTGAAACTGAATGGAAGTGAGACAGTAACATACTTCAACAACTCCCCTGATGTGCTTACCTACTTGTGGCTGCAACTGGACGAAAACCAGCACAGCAGTGTGAACAATGCCAACTACCAGACCAGCAACGCTATGAACACACAAACAAGCCCGCAGCAACTGGACAGAGCGGATGAAGCAAAAAAAGATAATGGTTATGGTTTCAATATCATCAAACTAACAGATGCTGCAGGCAAGCCATTGAACTATACCGTGAATAAAACAATGATGCGGGTGGAACTGCCGGCACCATTAAAAGCAGGTCAGCGGTTTGTATTTAAACTCGACTGGAATTATAAAATAGTGGACCGCCAGGGTCGAGGTGGCCGTGGTGGTTATGAATATTTTCCGGAGGACGGGAATCATCTTTTTACTATGACGCAATGGTATCCCCGTCTTTGTGTGTACAGCGATTTTCTTGGCTGGCAAAATCATCAGTTCACCGGCCGTGGTGAGTTTGCACTGACCTTTGGCAACTTTAAAGTACAGATGACCGTTCCGGCAGATCATATTATTATGTCAACAGGTGAATGCCAGAATTATGCTGCTGTATTGACTCCGGCTCAACTGGCCCGCTGGAATAAAGCTCAGCAATCAGCTGAACCAATAGAAGTGGTGACACTGGCAGAAGCAACCGCTGCTGAAAAAAGGACTGCTTCTCCCACGGCCCGCAAAACATGGGTCTTCAAAGCAGATAATGTTCGTGACTTTGCCTGGGGCTCTTCCCGCAAATTTATCTGGGATGCTTTGGCTACAAAAGTAGAAGGTAAAAGAGTGATGTGCATGAGCGGCTATGCTAAAGAAGCCTATGGCCTGTACAGAAAGTTTTCTACCAAAGCAGTGGAACATACGATCAAGACCTATTCAAAATTTACCATTCCTTATCCCTACCCGGTAGCACAAAGTATTGAGGCCTCTAAT
>JBEBIF010000203.1:0-6610 GCA_040080515.1 Chitinophagaceae bacterium
GTACAGTACTTCCTTTTCTTTTTCATTAAAGGTGAACGACCATGCGTTGAAAGTAGTGGTGATATCACGGCCTGCTGCGCCAAACCGCCATTTATTAGCATGAATTTGAATGCCTGCATCCAGGCCAAAACCCCATGCTTTGGCAAAAGACCCAACACTGCGATGGATCACTTTAGCATTCAAACCAAAGTTTACTTTCTTCTTTGCTGTTTCTTTGAATTTTTGTCCGTAGGAAAAAATAAAGGCATAGTCTGCTGAAGAAAACGCCTGGATATTATTGTAGTTCAATGAACCGTCCGGCTCCACCAGGAACAAAGTATTCATAATGTCATCAACAGCAAACCGTAAACCGGTAACGGCTATGGTCCTTTTATTATTGGCGGAAGGAAAAGCCACACTGGCATAGTCATATTTGCCAATGCCCGCAAAATACTCGGCATGCATCAGGTTTATCTGCGGATAGTTTTTTATCCCGGCAAGCCCGGCAGGGTTCCAGTACCCGGCTGTGCCGTCATTTACAGATGCTGTTTGAGAGCTTCCCATAGCTAATCCACGGGCACCGGCACCGATATTTAAAAATTCGTTGGAATACTTGCGGAATTGTGCGGTGGCGGAGAAAAAAAATAAAATAGCAAACAGGGTTAGGTATAAGCGGTTCGTTTTCATTCATTGAATTTTCTAATACGCAATGGAATAAGTGTCGTCTTCTAAATAAGGTACGTAATGCTTGTAAAATTAGTCTTTAGGCTTGTAAAATCATAGGTTTGTGGAGCAAAAAGACTAGTTATTGAAAACGAATTGATTAGAAAAATATTGTATTTAAGGGGGGCTAACCCCTATCTGCCTTATTTTTGCTGAAAATCATTGCTTTAGATATGAATTTGATACATGAATTACGCTGGAGGGGGATGATACAGGATATCATGCCCGGCACAGAGGAGCAACTGCAAAAAGAAATGACCTCGGCTTATATCGGCTTCGATCCCACTGCCGACAGCCTGCATATTGGCAGCCTGGTACCTATTTTATTGCTGGTCCATTTGCAAAAAGCCGGACATAAACCCTATGCACTGGTAGGCGGGGCTACCGGCATGGTGGGTGATCCCAGCGGAAAAAGTGAGGAACGAAATCTGCTAAGTGAAGAAGTGTTGAAACATAACCAGGAGGGAGTAAAAAAGCAACTAATGCAGTACCTGGACTTTGACACTACCAAGCCGAATGCAGCAGAGATGGTGAACAATTATGACTGGTTCAAAGACCTCACATTCCTCAACTTTATTCGGGATGTGGGAAAGCATATCACTGTCAATTACATGATGAGTAAAGACAGTGTAAAGAAACGGCTGGAAGGTGAGACAGGAATGAGCTTTACCGAATTTACGTACCAGCTGGTACAAGGCTATGATTTTTACTGGCTGTATCAACATAAGAACTGCAAGCTGCAAATGGGAGGCAGTGACCAATGGGGTAATATCGTAACCGGAACAGAACTCATCAGGCGAAAAGCGGGTGGAGAAGCATTTGCATTTACCTGCCCGTTAATAACCAAAGCAGATGGCGGAAAATTTGGTAAAACAGAAAGCGGCAACATCTGGTTAGACCCGGTCCGGACCACTCCATATCAATTTTATCAATTCTGGCTGAATGCCAGTGATGCGGATGCAGAGAAATGGATTAAGATCTTTACTTTTTTACCAAAAGATGCTGTTGATGATCTTGTCGCTCAACATAAAATGGATGCGGGTAAAAGAATCTTGCAAAAAAGACTGGCAGAAGAAGTAACAAAATTTGTGCATGGTGAAGCTGCATTACAGGAAGCCTTGCTGGCTACTGAAAAAGCATTTACCCAAAAAGAAATTCCTGCGGAAGAACTTACCCCTGAAGATATAAAAGGGATGCAGGGTATTACGCAACTTACTTTTCCAATGCAAAAACTTGCTGCAGGCATTGATATCGTTTCATTCCTTGCCGAAACCGGCATTTTCGACAGTAAAGGCAATGCAAGAAAGAATGTTCAGGCTGGCGGTGTAAGCATTAATCGTAAAAAAGTGGAAGCGATTGATCTTATCATCAACAATGATCTTCTCTTGCACGGTCAATATATATTGGTAAAAAAAGGCAAGAAGAATGATTACATTATTGTTTGCGAGTGACGAGGCAGGTACATGAAACAGGCAAACTTACTCTGCCATTTTTTGTATCCTAACTGTGATTCCAAGTTTTTGATTGGATAATATATATACTCCTGCTGGTTTTCCCGATAAATCGACCTGAGCTGTATTTCCGCTGATCAACAGCTTTGCTATTTGCTGCCCGGTGCTGTTGAACAATAAAAATTCTTCCCCCGCCAGTATTTGCCCCTGAAATAACAGGGTGGCAGTATTCTCCACCGGATTAGGAAAAACAGATACCGTTGATTGAGATTCGCTATTGCTTACTACAATAATAGTACTGAGATCAAATCTTCCGTCATTGTCAATTTGTTTAAGCCTGTAATAATGCTGAGCTTTCGTCAGCCGGTTATCTGCAAACTGGTATTGTCTTACTGTAGCAGAGTTTCCTGCTGCTGCCATCGCTCCTATCGTCTCGAACAGAATAGCATCATTGCTTCGCTCTATCTCAAAACGAGAACTGTTGCTTTCACTTGCTGTGCTCCAGTATAAAATATTTTTGTACCCTTCCGCTCTTCCATTAAAGGCCAGTAAACGTACAGGCAGCACTGTTGAATTAAATTCATAAGCACCGATATCGACTGTCGAATTTGCAATCCGGTTATAATTTCGGATGTCAAATACAGGCACCCCGGTATTATTTCCTGCATCTATACCGGCTGAAGCGCCTTGCAGTTGCAATCCATCATCACTGGTAAGCCAGCAGTTATCAGCACCATCTGCATCAGCCATAGTTATAAAAGTTGGCGCTACACTTAAATTACCTGTTCCGGCACCGGTAATTGTATGTGGTACATTTTGATTGCTGATATCTACAATAGAATAAGTAGCTGCAAAACCGGCACTCCCGATCAAAAAGAATTGGGGGCCTGTTCCGCCTGCACTATTGCCCCAAAAAATACTGTTTTGGATAACCGGGTTCGCCGTCCCTGAATTGCCTGATACAAAATTCGATCTGTCGGCCACAATGGCCCCTCCATCAAAAGAAGAGTTATTTACAAAGACAGAATTTAAAATAACAGGGCTCGCATTGCCATTTCCACCACCCCAGCAATACATAGCTCCTGCCCGGTCTGTTGCTGTATTGCTGTAAAAGATACAATTGGTGATCACCGGGCTGGCATTACCATTATAACCAAAATTATCAATGGCACCTCCACCACCAGTAGCAGTATTGAATGCGAATATGCAATTGGTAATTACCGGGCTGGCATCGCCACTATTCTGACCGTGATCAAAGATCCCGCCGCCAAACAAAGCCGTATTATTAGTAAATAGGCAATTCCTGATGGTAGGAGTGCAAACGCCGCTGTTTGCTGCATTGTTGAGCATACCACCACCAAGGCTACGGTTATCGTTACCCAAAAGGTCAAAATTGGCATTAGCCCCGGTGATCACAAACCCATCTAAAATCGCTGTCGTATTCAAACTGCTGTTATTGATCACATGATAACTGTTGTCAGCATTTCCAGGCACACCGATCTCCGCACTTAGTACTGATGTAAACCCGCAGGAAAAGTTTCTTTGCGTTAAACTGGTTTCTGTTCCATTAAAACTTCCATAAATGGCCACCCCGTTTTGCATACTGAAATAAATATTTCTGTTTGCGGTAGTAGTAGTAAAGTATGTTCCTGTCATCACCCACACTTCATCACCCGGTGCTGATGCAGTGATAGCCTCCTGTAATGAAGTTCCGGGAAAAGCATTGACCCAGCTAATGCCATTCATTGACCCTGCACCGGCAGGAGTTACGTAACGTATTACAGCATTTGCTCTGAAAGCAATAGAAGAAATCAGTAGAAAAAAAATTTTAAACCTTTTCATAGCTGGATTTGATTAGTTATTAGAAACTTAGAAATAGTACTATACCTTTTTTTCTATTAGATATGGGGAGCCTGTAATACACTCTTGTGCCAGAAACTGCCACACTAAAGCCCGTTAAATGCACCAGTCCACTCCCCTGATCAAGTATCTTTCTAACAAAACATAGACAATTAATCTGTCCCCGGAAAACGGGCCACAAAACAATTGGCAAAACACCAAACGCCCAGTATTCCATGATTGTGACAATCAACACAACAAACATTCCCGTTGTGAGATTGACAATCGATATAGAAGACGTTAACGGTTGCGGCGATAAGGTCGTAGTATCTCCTGGCTTCTGCTGCTTTTAGTCTTGAACCTTTTGCCTTTACTTCTTTCAGATGATTAACCGTTGCCAGCAGTCTGAGGGCATCAACTGCCGGCTGGCCGGTATTGTTTGCTTTTATTTTCTCCAATTTGGGGACCAGCAGTTCCATCTTTGGCAAAACCTCCTTTGTCCATTTCAGAACATTTTGTGTTGTTGGTTCTTCGGCTGCCGCTACTTTTGTTGCTGCTGTTTGAGCATTGCTGCTACCCTGAAAGCAGGCAAAACTTGCTGTTAACAGGATGAAGAGTAATTTTTTCATGTTGTATTTTTTTAAAGGTTAAGATGCATAGTTATTTTGCCCAATGTGCCGCAAACCAATGTTTGCCTCCTTCATCATATCCTGTTACACAACGGGTGAGCAAACCATCACCAAGATTGTCTTCCCATTTTTCCTGGTAACTGCTGGTGTTTGATTTGCGGGTGGCGGTGGAAGATCGATACCCTGAATTTTTATACCAGATCACAGAGAATCTTGTTTGCCCATCGTGATGATACGCATTGATGTACACCTGCTCCCAGCCTTTCTTACTGTTATCATCAAACAGCGCCTGGTATTCCTGCTGACTCAAAAAACTTTTCAGCATATTTCCGCCAACGTCTCTTTTTTCATAAAACGCCGAGTAATATCTTTTGCCACCAACGGATGTTACCGAAACATTTACCGGAACATATCCTTCACCGGTATATTTCTCAAATAGAGTTTGATGCTCTTCCGGTGACAACCCATGATAGGCCGGCTGGGCTTGAGCTTGTCCGGGCTTTTTAATAAAGATCGCAGCGAATTTCAGTTGCCCCTGGTCAAGATAATTGTCCAGCTGCTGAAGGCGGTACCCTTTCTGCTTTACCCACAGATCGTATTCCTGCTGGTATTTTTGTTTATTCATATCGTGACGTACCGTCACATCATAGTTATTACTGTTATACCGGAAAATGGTATTGAAAAAAGTTTTACCAGCCACATCATACGCATCTACCCAAACGGGATAATAACCGCAACCCCATATTTTAGTAAACTCTTCCTGGTACTTACTTTCTGGAATGCCATGCCGGGCTATTTCCCGGAGGTTGTACGGATACCAGCAGGGCTTTTTTGCATCCGGCCACAGTAATGCCATCCCCTGCTTGTCATCTGCATTCTCTTCTATATAAGGGAAACCTGTCTTATTTAATTTGGCCCAGTCTGCCCCGGGATCAGGCTCGCTGATCGCTTTTATATCAATGGCATATCCTTCATTGAATTGCAGCGGTACAAAAGGACCATCACCATCTTTATCCGGATCCCATATCGCATGTATATGCAGGTGCGGGCCGGATGAATTACCACTGTTTCCAACTAGTCCCAGGAAATCTCCTTTCTTTACTTTAGCACCTATCTTTAATAAGCTTTTATTTAATGAACCTGGTTGCATATGATAATAGCAGATGGTTTCATTTCCGTTGCTGATCTTGAAATTGTTGCCGCCTTTAGTTCCGGTATCGGATGTGGATGGTGATTCGCCCCAGGTATTCATATAGTGAAGTACCTCACCGTCAGCAAGGGAGTATATCTTTTTTCCATAGCAGCGATAGCTGGCATTTTTATCCTCTGTCTTTCCTTGTTTCTTAGTGCTCCATACTTTCTTTTCCTCATCCCAGCCCGCTACCATCATATCGTAAGCAAACACCTGGCTGCCACCTCCGTGCCCGGCATCCGAATACCAGTATTCGTTCATCAGCAAGTCTTCATCCTTTACCGGAAAAGGATAGGCATTGCCGGCAGTAGTGTTCAGGTAGCTTTTTAAATTTTTATTTATAACTGTTGGCTGTGCCTGGCCATCGAAGTAAAACTTCAGCGTAAGCTGTGTGGGAAAGGGGAATGGTATCTCCAGTACATCTCCCAATTCATGATACTTTCGGCTATTTTGCCATACATATGTTTTACCTGGTTTTATCGTATCCTTTCCATCACTATCGGGCTGTACAGTGCGGGTAATGTTTTTACCATTGCCGGTACATTCCATCACCACCTTGTCTAATCTTAATTCTGTTGTTCCCGTATTTTTAATTTCAGCTGTGACAGAGATCAGGGCCGCAATGGAACCTTTTGAAGTTTTTGGCGCACAGGTGAGATACACCACGTTGCCTTGCCCGTCTGAAGGCTGAATATTAGAGATTTGAAAATTGGGAAGAACAGGTGAGGCTTCCAGGACATCCTTGTTAGTAGTCCTTTTGAAAGAAACTGCTGCTACTGCTATCAGCAACACAGGGA
>JBEBIF010000697.1:0-1366 GCA_040080515.1 Chitinophagaceae bacterium
GTAATAATAAAACAGGATCAGCCATTCAAAAAGGCGACCTGCTTTATACCAGGATGAGCAAGACCAATATTTATTATGGCAGGCTTCCCAAACTGGCAGCGCATTTTATTAAACTCCTGAATGTGTACGACGAACCGCTATACGACAGGTACAATATATTTCTTAAATGGACACATGCTGATGAAACGAAACTGGTGGATTCGCTTGTGTCGGATATACGATTCACTGGCGATCATTTTCTGAAGAATAATCCATCTATGAATGTGCTGATCAAAACCGGAGATTATAAAGATAAAATGGTGCTGCAGGTAATGACGGAATGCCGGCCGGCTGATGTGGAAAGTTTCCTGGACTATATCAATGCCCGGCCAAGAAATTACGCCGGAAACGAATGGAAGATATCTGAAATATTTGCTACCTGGCTTGCCGAAGGGGCACCTAAAGTTATCAGGGAATAGTTTATTGATCGCTTATCCGTTATAACGGCCTTCTGTCAGAGGCCGTTTTTTTTGCTGCCAGAATCCGCTATCTTTAAAAACACAAAAAATGAATTATGAAAAAAATATTGATATGGCTCGTTTTTTCATTGCCCTTGCTGGCAACAGCACAATTACTCTATCCCGAAACGAAGAAAGGAGAAACTGTAGAAGACTATCATGGCACCCAGGTGGCCGACCCTTACCGCTGGCTGGAAGATGACCGCAGCGAGGAAACAAAACAATGGGTGACTGAACAAAACAAAGTGACATTTGGTTACCTTGATAAGATATCTTACCGTGCCCAATGGCTGAAAAGGATGGAGGAGATCAATAACTATCCAAAGTATTCTTCGCCTTCCAAAAAGAACGAGTACTTCTATTTCTCCAAAAATGATGGATTGCAAAACCAGAGTGTCCTTTACCGGCAAAAGGGATTGGCTGGCAAACCGGAACTGGTGATCGACCCGAATAAATTTTCTGCAGGAGGTACTACCGGTTTGGGCGCTTTTGCCTTATCAAAAAACGGACGATATGCCGTAGTGGGTAAAACACAAGGCGGCAGCGACTGGCGCACTTTCTATGTAATGGATATGAATTCCCTGCAGTACCTGGATGATAGCCTGCTGTGGGTAAAAGTTTCGGGCGCCTCCTGGCAGGGAGACGGTTTTTTCTACAGCCGTTATCCAACTCCAGAAAAGGGAAAAGAATTATCCACCAAAAACGAGAACCACCAGGTGTATTATCATAAAGTGGGCACCTCACAGGAACAGGATGTACTGGTGTATGAAGATGCGGCTAACCCGCAACGTTTTCATTCTGTCTTTACCGATGAAAGTGAACGGTATGTATTCCTGAATATCTCTGACCGGGGAAAAGCCTGTCTCTTA
>JBEBIF010000698.1:0-1364 GCA_040080515.1 Chitinophagaceae bacterium
GCTCATCATCAGCTACAAGAACATACTTCTGGCTTTTCTCCATATTCCCATTGTATCGCACACATGACACTACCAACAATAAGCCAATGCGAAGTATATTGTGATGAATTTATAGTAAAAACCCCACCGAAGTGGAGTGTTACATTAATATATTACTTACGTCGTCTGTGGAGGCTGAGCAGGAGGGATCTTATTCTTGGTTACACCTCTCACCCACTCAAGAATAAAAGCACCAATTACAACCATAAGGATATAGAACCCAATTATTTCAAAATAGCCGTATTTTTGATTATTCGTTAAAAAGATGCCCAAAACAAAGGACACCCACCATGACATAAATGAAAGTGAACTCCCCCAACGAAGCTTCATCTTATGAAGATGAAGTAACACTGCATTGACTACTAGTACTAAAATAATGGTATTTTTGGCCCACAGAACTTCGCTGGTGAGCTTTGCATACTGTCCGAGCGAATAGTAATACATCAAGAACCCAATTCCTGTAAGCACACTGAGTACTAAGCCTACACGAAGAACTATGTAGGTGGTCTTCATAAACCCCTTCTCGACATCATCCATCTTGCCATCGGCAAGTGATTTGTTGAGAAAAACTTCGATAAAGGTTGCTGCGCCCACTCCAAGCACCGCACCCACAAGATGCAAAATAACCAGAATTATATATATGTCATTTACACTCATATAGTTCTCAGTAGTACCTATGTATCAGACGCATTTTACCTACACTTATTCTGCTGTATAGCCTAGAGTTTTAATTTGCTCTTTAATACCATCTAGAGAAATCTTATCTGCATCGTACGTAAACTTTGCCTTCTTAGTATCGTAGCTCACTTCAGATGCCTTAACGCCATCAAGGCCAGCGGTCAGCATTTGGATGCCAATTGCACAAGATCCGCAATGCATCCCTGCAATATTCATTTCGATAGTTTGGTCATTCATGTTGGTAGGTTTTATTAATTATCCTGTTTGTCTTCAATGGGTGGAGTATACCGTCTTAGTAGCATTGAGTTAAGTACAACGGAAAGCGAGCTCAAAGACATTGCGAATCCAGCAATCTCAGGACGCAGTGTTGCTTGCGAAAGTCCATAGAAAACCTTACCCGCATACCCAAATGTGTCTCGTACCCACACGACCCACAGTGCTGCACCTCCTCCAATAGAAGCTGTTGTAAACAAGAGATGCGCACCTCCTGCGATTGGTATAGCTGCTACGTTGTAGAAGAATGCCCAAAAGAGATTTTGCCATATTTTTCGCATTGTTCTCGAAGAAAGTTGAATCGCAGTTACCACATCTCTCAAATCATCCTTCACGAGAATAATCTCTCCAGTCTCAATGGCGACATCGGTACC
>JBEBIF010000699.1:0-1362 GCA_040080515.1 Chitinophagaceae bacterium
CCTTTATTAATAGTAATCATCACCTTTATATCAGGTATTAGGGGTCTTTAGTTCAGCTTGCTATATTGTAGTTTGTGATGAAATCGATATATCTTCCAAGTAAGTGTTGTTTATCCGACAAGAGAGAGAAGGAGGAGATATTGATGAAAGGGTTAAGAACAAAAAAGGTAAACACGATAAAGGAAGGGACATTGATAGTAGCTGTAGACATTGGGATGGTAAGTAACCATGGGTGCTGTACCACTGCAGATGGCAGGAGCACAAAGACATTTAGCTTTGATAACACAAGAGAGGGGCTCGATATACTGTGGAACATGGTACTTGCGAGTAAAACCAGATTTCAATGCAATGAGGTAATTATAGGATATGAGTCAACCGGACCTTATGGAGAACCGCTGATTCACTATCTCAAGCAGAAGGCAGTAACGATCGTACAAGTAAACCCACTGCACACGAAGAGGATGAGAGAGATCAATGACAACTCTCCATTAAAGACCGATCGCAAGGATCCACGGGTAATAGCGGATGTCATACGGATAGGGCACGCCTTAAGCGTCGTGGTACCAGAAGGTGATGCAGCCTATTTGAGAAGACTAAATAATGCACGGGAGAGACATACTAAAGAGCGCACCGCTCTTCTCAATCAATTACAGCAGTTTGTGTTTCTCATATTCCCGGAATTTACACGAATAATAAAAACGATATACAGCAAAACAGCCTTACATATACTCAAGAAATATACGACGCCGGCAAAGGTATGCGGCGTAAAGATAGAGAAACTTGGAGAGGAAATGTGGAGACGGAGCAAGGGCAAGTTTGGGGTAGAACATGCTACGGCGCTGATCAATTTTGCAAAGACCACCATAGGTATTCAAGAGGGGTTGGACGGTTTAGTTATGGATATACAGCACGCCCTCGTCCAACTGGAGATGGTCGATAGTCTCATTGCAGAGCTGGAGCACGAGATGGAGACAACACTGCAACGCATACCCTATAGTCGCAAACTCCTGTCAATCAAAGGGTTTGGGATAGTAACGGTAGCAGGGCTTATTGGTGAGATAGGTGACTTTACAAAGTTTACGACGCAGTCTGAGATAGCGAAGCTTGCTGGTCTTGACCTCTACGAGGTAAGCTCTGGGAAAAGACGAGGCCAGAGGAGGATATCAAAGAGGGGAAGGAGTCTGTTACGGAAAATACTGTATTATGCAGCCATGCAGACAATCAGAAAGAACGGCATTATGCATGACTACTACCAAAGACTCATCGGCAGGGGAATGAAAAGTATCATGGCGCTCGTTGCAGTATCCAGGAAACTGTTGAGGATCATATTTGCAATTGTAAGGGATGACACTGAATTCATAC
>JBEBIF010000700.1:0-1359 GCA_040080515.1 Chitinophagaceae bacterium
GAGGCTGATGAACTGGCTAAGGCTAGAAAGATAAGCCAAACAGCTAAAGACCGTGTTTATGGAACCAGTGCAAAAAATGCACAGGCTCAAGACCTCCTCACAACCCACCCACTGGCTGAGGCGTTGGAGGTTGGGGTGTATGGTTCCGGAGAGGCTTTTAACTCTGTGCAAGAGCGGGAATATTTTGTGAACAAGGCACAAAAAGCCCTCACCCAGCACGAGGCGCTTATCAAGCAGAGCGAGGCGGTTTGGGCGGTGGTTGAGGCTGCTGTGGAATGGGGCAAGCCCAATAATGGAGACTACCATTTAGACAGGGCAAGATGTGACGTTTTAAAGCACAACCTGAAAGCCCTGCCAGAAGAAGCGCTTGAGGTGATGGAGGTGAAGAAAGATGCCTGATTTTATAGCACTAACACGGGTTGAAACAAAACAAACTACCCTGATTAATAAAAGGCTTATCACTCAAGTTTGCAAAGCGGATAATCCAGCGGGTACTTATATTGAGTTTGAGAAATTTAATTGGATTATTGTTAAAGAGGACTTTGAGGCTGTTAGGCGTTTATTGGAGGTCGAGGCGTGATGTTTGACGACCTAGTTAATTGGCAACCAACAGAGCAACAGCTTGCTAAATTGGAAGATAGGTTAAAAGGAAAGCCTGAGAAGTTGAAAACAGTAAAACAAAGACTGCAAGGTGTTTTAACCAAAAATCACCACAACATATCCAGAACCCTTTGGCCTGTCTTTTTAGATTTAATTACTGAAATATCAAATGTAATAGAGGAACAAGCGAATGACTAAAGCAGATCTTAAAGCGATTGCGAGAATATTAAGAACATTAATCAGAAACCCATATCATCCGGCTGATGGTTCTATAGAGAAAAACTTAATAGCCCTGATAAAAGAAATGGGATATAAGCATTTATTGAAACAGGAGCAAGGCGAATGACTAAAGACGAACTGATTGAACGGCTTAGAGAGGCGATTGACTACGCTCTTTCTTGTAACCAGATGTATAGAGATAATGCCACCGAAAAGCTAATGGAAGCCCTTGCCCTTACCGCTGACGACTGGCAGCCAAACCCACCGAAAGGAGACACACAATGAGTTTAAGTGATTGTTCTAGCTGTTGGCAAACCCCCTGCTTTTGTGGCGCTAAGTATAAAGATTGGCCGATGGAGCGACGTATAGAGTTAGTTGAGGCTGTGTTGGGGTACAAGCTTACAAGTAAGCCAAAGATGAATAAGGTAATCATAACTATGTTAGAAAGTGGCGGGTTCACAGTTAAAAGCACAGGCTTTGTAGTTCTTGAGATTGTGCCACTTAAAACAGAGCTAACTAGCCTCAGTGAAGATGCTAGAG
>JBEBIF010000701.1:0-1356 GCA_040080515.1 Chitinophagaceae bacterium
GTATATGCTGTATCCCTAAATGTACAGCAGAAGCCTCAACAGCAGCAATAATCTGAGCCTTAATACCAGCAGCCTTCGCATAATACTTCTCATCCGGTATCGGTTGACTTCTCAGGTTCATTGCGGTCGTTAGAAGTGGAGCCATGATGCTGACAAAGACTTTGATTTCACCTGACTCGGGAAAATCTTTCTCAAGGTCTTCTACATCTCTCAGGAGATGGGCATAACAGTATTGTAAGGCACAGGGAGTTTTGTTGTACGCTGCATAGCGGTCTACCACTAAAACACCTGACAGTTGCTTGTCTCCAAATATGCTTTGCGGCACTTTTGCCGAACGGCTCTTTTGAAAAAGAAAAATGCTGATTTTTTCCGTAGCAAAGAGCCAGACATATCCATTCTTCCCATTTATCCGCCAGCCTGTTTCATCGGCATGACGGACAGGGGATATCCTATATTCTTCAATCAGCTTTTGCACAATCCCGAAAGCATTCGGGACAAACAATCTTGCTAGATTATGGAATACCTCCACCAGGCTTCCTGCTCCTATGCCAATTTGCTCACAGATTCTCCCCATTGGTATACCGTGCAGATAGTGCCTAGCTGATACTGTGGCAAGCAATTGGTTTCCATAAAGACCTCTGGGCAAAACACCGGGGGCTTGAGGCTGAAATATCTTCCGGCAATGCGCGCAATATTTTTTGGGCAACCGGTACAGGATTCGTTGCATTTTTAAAGGACGGCTGTCAAACACAATACGATCTTCAATGCCCTTTTCTGTCAATGGATTGCCACAGTTCGGACACCTGTCACCTGCCACAGACTCAATGGTTTCAATACAGTCTGCATCTGACTCGGTGATTGCTTTTCGGCCATTCCCTTTATGGCCTTGTTGTGCCCCTTTTGGTTTGCTCTGTTTCTCGGAGGTATTTGCCTTTACAGGAATCTTTGACGATGGGGTTGAAGAACCAAAAAACCCCTCCTGTTCTTTCCGCTCCTTATAACGAAGTCTCTGTTTCAGCATCTGAATTTCTTCCTTCAGATAATCTATTTCCCTCTGTTTATTGAAACACTCCTCACAATACGTGAACATGTTCAGTCTTCCCTCAACCGTACAATATCCTTCTGGATGTTTGATATCTTACGGATTATTTCTTTCAACCTCTTGTAATTCTCTCCCCATTCCCTTACATCTGATTCCAATTTTTTGGGTACATATAGGGAAACAGTTTTGCCGTTTTCTTTCCATGTTACATACATGACGGGGTGTTTCTGTCCGCTGGTATGACAGGTACAGTTCTTCCTACCACATATGCGGGTAGTGTTCACCAGCGTGCCTTCTATCCATGGGCTGAAACC
>JBEBIF010000204.1:0-6552 GCA_040080515.1 Chitinophagaceae bacterium
ATAGTATCCGTTCGGGCTACCGGAGTTGTCTGTTTTTGGAGGATGGTTAGTTTTTCCGGCACTACCGTTATTGATACCAGTAGTATGCCGGGTAGCTCCGGGAGGTTCGCCGGACATTCCCGTAAACTGGTTGTTACTCACGGTATGGCTATTGTATATTCCGCTGCAACAGTTGTTTTTTGGGTTGCCGGAGTGGTTGTTCCCACCGTTATAGATGTCGTTCCCGGTACAAGTGCAGCGCTTCCAACGGGTGGAGTTGCTCTTCCAACGACCGGCAAACCCTTTCCAACGAAAGTCAGAGTGCTTCCAACAACCGTCAAAACCCTTCCAACGAAAGTCAAAGTGCTTCCAACAACCGTCAGAGCCCTTCCAACGAAAGTCAAAGTGCTTCCAACGACTGGAAATTCGTTTCCAACGGTTGGCAAAATGCTTCCAACCAAAGTCAAAGTGCTTCCAACGGTTGGCAAAGTGCTTCCAACGGTTGTCAAACTCCTTCCAAGCGATGGAATACTCGTTACAATCAATGAGTTAGGAGGAAAGTGGGGATTTTGAGGGTTTTTTTGAAGGTATTTCTCGCAAACCTGCCTGTCGGCAGACAGGGGCGCAAGGACGCAACGGGGTTTTCATTAGGCGACGAGTCCCTTTCACAGACTCTACTTGCTCACAGACTCTGCGGAGGAGACACGTCGGGGAAGAAATCAGCTTTTCAATATTCTTTGCAATTGCCTTGCCGTCTTAAAGCCACATTTTGAAGCAATATATTCGATTGTGTATTCCGGATTATTCAGCATGGTGCTGGCAAACTCCTTTCGTAAGAGAGTGAGGTATTCCAAAACGGTGGAACCTGTTTTTTCTTTAAACACTCTGCTCAAATTCCTCGGACTCATTCCAACTAACGAAGCAAGTGTTGCAATATCATTTTCCTTTGCTAAATTATCGATCAGGTAATCCTGTACTTCGTGGACTTGTGGATTAATATGATTCCTGTAATCAAGGTAGATGCTCTGTTGATTGTGCCTTCCGCTTCTGCGGTGATACACTACCAGCCCTCTTGCTACTTTATGAGTAAAAAGCGGACCTTTCAGCTCTTCAAGTATAGCCAGGGCCAGGTCAATACCGGCACTGATACCAGCACTTGTATATACATTATTACTCTTGACAAATAGAATATCAGCTATAACTCTTGCAGAAGGAAACAACTCCTGCAAAGTTTTTACTCTTCGCCAATGGGTAGTACACTCCGTATCTTTCAGCAGCCCTGCATGACCTAAAGCAAATGCACCATTACAAATAGAACAAACAGTAATTTTTCTATCTGAGCAATCTTTTAGCCATTTAAAGAATTCCTTTTCTGCCCTGAAAGAAACACTATTTACATATTCCATATCCATTCCGGGTACAAATACAAAATCATTTTCCTTTAACACCGCTTTCGTAAAGTTTTCAAGCTTGCTGAATCCAAGACCCGAAGTACTAACAGGCGAATCGGAGAAAGTGTAAAAGTCTATATCAATATCAAAGCCATAGAATTTAGCTTCTGTAAAGACCTGCATGGGTCCTGCAAGGTCAAGAATTTCAACGGCAGGCGGAATGATAAAGACGACCTTTTGCATAGTTAACTGTATTAAATTGTTTACTTAAAAGCAGGCTGTGAAAAATTGGGTTAACCCATAATAAAATTAAATCATTACACAGTACTTATCTTAAACTTTGATCTCACATTCCTGGCAAGGATCAGCAGGTAAATGCCAATTGTAAAATCAACAGATAAACAAAACAGATCATAATGAGGTGGAAGTAAGTCAGGCTGACCCAACAGGTCATAAGCCAGATCCCAGGTCCCATGCAGGAAATAACCTATTGCAAGAATATAGATACTCCTCTGAATTCCATAATAGGCCAGCAATACAAACACAACTGCCTGGATTGAATTAATGATCAGGGATTCAAGGTCAGTCCAGGTAAACCCAACATATAGAAACCCAATTCCTGTGAGTACCAACCCATAAAACAGTTGCTTGTCAATTCGTTTCAGCATCACAAGTGCTATGATCAGTAAGACACCTGTAGAAATTCCAATGATTAATGATGTCATAACGGCGTTTTTTTTATTCGTTCAAAATATTCAGTACGTCAAATAAAGAAATATCCATCTATCCTCTGCCTTTTAACCTGGTATCATCTAAGGTCATTTTGCATGCAGGAATATCTTTTTCATGTTTTAAATTCTTAGAAGTTTCCAATAAGTCACCTTAAAGGGCGACTTACTGGAAACGGAATGAGCTGAACAATTACTTACAGTTTTTACAGGTACAATTGTCACCGCAGTTACAATTTTCACAAGTACAATTTACATTGCTGCATTTTCCTTTGTTGTTCAGTGCTACCTGATTCAATTTTACTTTTGTTTTCATACATTTTGTTTTAAATGATTTAATAAGTCAAAAGTAGGTCGAGAACAGAGAACTGTTATTACACCATCTTGTGTACGATTTGCATAATTTTGTCTTATACTTTATCAAGCATTTTACGCTTTACAGAACCCACTGCTTTAAAATGAGAGGGAGTAAGTCCGGTAACTTTTTTGAACTGGTTAGAGAGATGTGCAACGCTGCTGTATTCCAGCAGGTAATGGATCTCCGACAAAGACATTTCTTTATAGACAAGTAGTTCCTTTACCTTTTCAATTCGTTGTTCGATAAAATAATTCTCAATGGTGCGTCCTTCTACAGAAGAAAAGAAATGACTGATATAGGTATATTCGTGATGCAGATTTTGGGAGAGGTAAACAGAGAGTTTTGTTTTGGTTTCTTTTTCATCCACTTCGTTCCTGGCCTTTTTTATTACCAGTTGTTTGATTTTTTCGATCAGGCCACTCATTCGATCATCTATTAGTTCAAGGCCAATAGAACGAAGGCTTTCACCCAGCAGGGAAGTCTGTGTATCTGTTATTGATGAGGCCAAATATATCTCTCCGATGTTTACTTTCGTAATTGGAATAGCTGATTGCTTCAAAATTTCTTCAACAGCTAACAGGCAACGGTGACATACCATATTTTTAACCAGAAGTACTTCCTGCATCTTAGTTGGAATTATAAATTGACAGACAACCGGAGCAGCAGAAATATTTTCCCTCTTCTGTTGGATGTGAAATTGCATTATGGGGCTCCAGTATTAACATTCTGCAAACAGGATCAATGTAAAGTGATTCTCTATTTCCAATAGACAATTCAAATACTTCCTTTTCAATACTTACGTTTTTGAAAACTTGGTTCCCTTTTGATATCAACCGAAACACAGACTTGTCAGATAGTGCATTGACAAATTCATCAGAGCACCAAACACTTCCGGCTTTAGCTTTAGAAGCGATCCTTGAAGTTAAATTGATGGCAGATCCAAAATAACTATTCCCTCTCTGCAATACCTTCCCATAATGCAATCCTCCATGTACCTGGAGAAAGTTGTCTTCACTGGAAGTATGCTTTCCAATCATAACAGCAGTAGCCAACAGAGAATCAGGAGAAGATGAAACCACCATGATCTCATCCCCAGTGCGTTCATGCAGATGGGAATCCCCGATAAGGCAACTTTCCACTATCCCGATATACTTGTCAATCAGGTCTGCGGCTGCAATAGCGCCATGTGTTTCTGTAAGGGCAGTATAACCCGACAGGTCAGCCATTAGTATCGCAATATTCTTTTCCATTGCACAAAGATGCTTTGAAAAGAACCGTTTCGTGGGACATTAAGATGTCAGAAACGGACAAGTAAATCTTACTTTTTATCAGGAGTTTCCTTCCCCGACGAGGTTCATCGGGGAAGGAATCCTCCAAAAATCCCCTGTTTGTGGTATTCAGGAATACTTCTATACCAGTACCTTTAAATATAACCATTAACCTTAAAACTTAAACCAATGAGAAGATCGATCTTCCTGGCCGGCAGTATTCTGCTGCTGACCTTCTCCGCTGTCGCCCAGGTGAGCGGTGGCGGTAAACCCTTCAGTTTTACAACTCCTTTAGCCGACGATTTTGCAAAAGCCAAAGTAGTATTACCGGCACTTGATGTACCGGCCATGCAACGGCAGGCAAGAGAAGTATATGCCAAAGGCGAAATGCTTCCTGCAGGTAAGATATTCCCTGTTTCCTATTCGCCGGAGAACAGTGGCGTATGGACCGTACTGCCAAACGGTGACCGTGTATGGCGCCTGTTAGCAGAAGTACCCGGCGCTCCTGCAACTTCTTTGTACTTCGATAATTTTTATATCCCCGAAGGAGGAGTGCTCTATGTGTACAATGCAGAGAAGACACATTTGATCGGTTCATTCGGCGCACATAATAATACAGAAGCAAAAGAGTTTGCTACAGAGATCGTTTATACCAGTGAGTTTGTAGTGGAATATTATGAGAAAGCCAATGTAAAACGCCCCGGCAGTTTTACCATCACCGGTATTGCTAATGTATATAATGCACCGGAGCCTCCGGCCAATATCCGTTTACAAAATCCTAAATGCTGCGGCTTTGGTACTTCCGGTGCCTGTAATGTGAATGTGAACTGCCCCGAAGGAGCTGCATGGACCAACCAGCGGAATGCAGTAGCCCGTATATTGGTAAAGAACGGTGCCAGCCAGGGCTGGTGCAGTGGCTCACTCATCAATAATGCAGCACAGGATTGCAAAAATTATTTTCTTACGGCCAACCATTGTGGCGCTTCTGCAGCAGTAGCCGATAAGAACCAGTGGGTATTCTATTTTAATTATCAAAGTGCAGGCTGTGCCAACCCTGGTTCAGAACCCGGCTCCAATACTATTACCGGTTGTACCATGCGTTCAAGCGCTTCCAATGGTGCTAACTCCAATGTATTTGGTTCTGACTTTTTACTGGTTGAGTTCAACGGCGCTATACCTGCATCATATAATGTGTATTATGCCGGCTTCGATGCTACGAATATTGCCAGCAACAGCGGCGTAAGCATTCATCATCCTTCCGGAGATCTCAAAAAAATATCTACCTATACTACCACGACCACCTCACGCCGGTATTATTCGCAATTACCCGATAATTCTCACTGGCAGGCTAATTGGGCCACTACTGTCACTAACCAGGGTATTACAGAAGGTGGTTCTTCAGGATCACCACTCTTTCACAGCAATGGTCGTATCATGGGTAAACTGTCCGGCGGACCTTCCAGCTGTGGTGCTGTGGCGGGAGATAAAAATGATTACTATGGAAAATTATCTTACGACTGGATCTCCAACGGTGCCTCAGCATCACAACAACTAAAGCCCTGGCTTGATCCGTTAAATGCAAACAGCACTTTTGTTGGCGGAAGAGCTCCTTGCGCTGCAAGCTGTCCTGATATACAGGAACCCAATAATACGCAGGCCACTGCCGGTACTATTTCACCCGGTGTAAATTATAAAGCGTTGATCGCTACCAATACCGACCAGGACTATTATAAATTTACCGTGACTGCCGGTGCCAATATTACCGTATCACTCACTACGCTGCCTTTTGATTATGATATGCAGTTGCTTAATTCAGCAGGAACCGTTATAGGTAGTTCGGCGGCAGGTGGCACCACCAATGAGACTATTATTTATAATGGTGCGGCTGCTGGAACCTATACAGTAAGAGTGTATGGCTATAATGGCGCTTTTTCTGCCACTTCCTGCTATACGCTATTGGTAACTTCGGCAATTGCCTGCAGCAATACACCTGAGCCCAATGAAAGTCTCGCTGCAGCCGTTACTATCGCTACCAATACTGATATCAATTCGCAGATCGCCAGCGCATCAGATGTGGATTGGTATAAGTTTACCAATTCAGCGGCTGCGGCCAATATTTATGTAACGCTTGGCAACCTGCCTTTTGATTACGATCTCTATTTGTATAATTCAGCCGGCACATTGATCGGTTCCTCTGCAGCAGGCGGTACCACCAGCGAAAGCATCATCTTTAATACCAGTACGGTAGGTACCTATTATGTCCGTGTCATTGGCTATAATGGTGCATTTAGTACCACTGTATGTTACAGGCTGAGGGCCGCGATCAGCGGTACACCAAAATCCGCATGGGTACGGTCAACAGGAATCAAAGATGATATGAATACGGTAACGATCGCTCCCAACCCCGTAGCATCCAAACTTAATTTTAGTTATACAGCCACAGGCAATAGCATGGAAGATGTCATCATCACCGACATCACCGGCAGAAAGGTGTTGATCAATACCGTTAACAGCAGGCCGGGTAAAAATGATAACGGCATACTACTGCCTTCCAGTCTTACAAAAGGTATTTATTTCCTGAGAGTAGGCACCCGTAACCCGGTGAAGTTTATGAAGGAATGAGGAGAAGGTGAATAAGTAGATAAGTAAATAAGGAATGGAGAGGTGATATTGTACACGTCTTCATTCCTTATTTTTTTATACTATATCTCAAGCCGTGGTCAGTGTCCCCATGGAACCACGTTCTATTCAGTCTCCTGCTTAGCGGTTGCCTTACTTTTTTCCCGAAGGAACACTCACGACAACAGGGTTTTCTCGCAAAGGCGCGG
>JBEBIF010000205.1:0-6548 GCA_040080515.1 Chitinophagaceae bacterium
CCACATCTTTCTGATCTATAAATGCACAGCAGCTTGCGGAATTTGTATTCTGCATTCCTTTTATGGAAATGGAATACCCCTTACACTCGCCTTTATTCTTCTTGCTGATGGCTGCCAGTAGCAGGGTTAGCATGCCGCCGCCTATGCACAGCCAGACTGTAATAAATACTACTTTTCGTATGGTTGATTTTCCGTTCACCTGTTTTCTTTTGACATATCGCTCCTACGGAGCTGGACTACAATCGCTAACGATTCTGTTATCTTTTCTACTGATATACCGCCCCTATCGGGGCTTTCCTTTACACTTGCTTCACATACTCTTTTATTGGCTCTACCAGCATATCAATATCACCTGCTCCTGCTGTTATCAATACCTCTCCAAATTCTTTATTCACTTCTTTTACAAAATCCTCTTTTACCCATACCAGCAACGCTTCTTTGCTGATCACTCTTTTTTGTTCATTCTTCATTTTCGACAGGATCATTTCACTAGTCACTCCTTCCACCGGTAATTCTCTTGCCGGGTAAATTGGCAGCAAGAGCACTTCATCGGCCAGGTCAAGCACTTCTGCAAATCCATCCGCCAGGTCTCTTGTCCGGCTATACAGGTGTGGCTGAAAGATCACGGTGCATTTTTTCTGTTTGAACAATGTCTTGGCCCCATTGATCAAAGCCCGCAGTTCTTCCGGATGATGTGCATAGTCATCCACAAATACCAACCGGTCATTTTTGATCACATACTCAAATCTCCTCTTCACTCCTTTAAAATTCTCCACTGCCGCTTTGATCTTATCATTCTCAATTCCCAAAGAACTTGCTACTGCTATTGCTGCTACTGTATTCTCTACATTATGCATTCCTCCCATATTCAGCTTCACCTTTTCAATTGTATTATCTTTCAGCAGCACATCAAACTCATAACTTCCATTCATCATCTGTATGTTGGCAGCGTACACATCAGCGCTTTCATTTTGCAGGCTGTAGCTCAAAAAATTTTCAGTTCTGAGTTCTTTAATTCTTTCTAATCCGAATTTTCCGATAACAACGCCGCCTGGCTTTATTCTTTTACTGAAATCAATAAACGCCTGCTCCATTGCCTCTGCTGTGCCATATATATCCAGGTGGTCGGCATCCATCGCTGTGATGATGGCCACATCCGGACTTAACTTCAAAAAACTTCTGTCGTACTCATCTGCCTCTATCACACATACATTTTTTTTGCTGCTACCCGACGCTGAGATCGGGTCCTGCGGCCAAAAATTAGTTCCGTAATTCACTGCAATACCTCCTAAAAAAGCATTGCATCCAAATCCGCTGTCCCGCAGCAAATGCGCCACCATTGTGGTGATCGTTGTTTTGCCATGCGTGCCTGCTATACATATATTAAAAGAACTCTCCGTTATTATTTGTAATACATCACTTCTCTTTACTACTTTATACCCGTTCTCCCTATAAAAAACCAACTCCTTATGTTCTGCCGGTATCGCCGGTGTATAAACCACCAGGTCCACCTCTTTTGGAATCAGCTGCAGGTTTTCTTCATAGTGTACCGGAATTCCTGTTGCTTCCAATTCCTTCGTCAGCACTGTTGCTGATTTATCATACCCGCTTACCTGCACTCCGCGGGAATGAAAGAACCGGGCTATGGCGCTCATGCCTATTCCGCCGATTCCTATAAAGTACACCCCTTTCATCTTGTCAATTCCCCCAAAGGGGGTATTCATAAGGACAGTATTGGCTTGTTCATTCATGTTATATCAATCTCAGAATTACTTCTGCTATTTTTTCATCTGCATCCGTTATACCTAATGGTGCGATATTTTTTTTCAATTCATCCTGCTTGCTTTCATCCATCGACAATTCGATCGCCATGAACACCAGCTTTTGCAATACCTCTGTATCTCTTACCATCAATGCGGCATTTTTATTTACCAATTGCATGGCATTCACCGTTTGATGGTCTTCTGCTGCAAAAGGGTACGGAACAAACAACACTGGTTTTTTAGCTGTACATAATTCCGCTACTGTCATGGCGCCTGAACGGGCCACGACAATATCCGCTGCTGCATAGGCGTACTCCATTTTTGCAATGAACTCATTTACCCAAACGTTTCTCATTTTCCCAGCTCTTTCAATCGCTTGTGCTGCATAGGGCTTGCCTGTTTGCCAGATAACCTGGAGTCCTGCTTCTGTTAGCTTATCCAGTCCTTTATCGATCGCTTCGTTGATCGATTTGGCACCCAGGCTGCCTCCAACAACAAGTACTGTTTTCTTTGCTTCACTTAATGAAAAGAATTTTATTGCTTCACTTCTTGTTACTGATGCATCGGAGATAACATTTCGTACCGGGTTGCCTGTTATCATGATCTTTCCTTTCGGAAAAAATTTCTCCATTCCATCTGTACCGGTAAACACCCTGGTCGCTTTTCTTCCCAGCATAATATTGGATCTTCCGGCAAATGAGTTCGATTCATGAATAAAGGTTTTTATGCCTCTTGCCTGTGCAAACCGCAATACCGGAAAACTGGAATACCCGCCTACACCGATAGCGGCATCCGGTTTAAATTTTTTAAAGATGGTACGCACCTGTAAAAAACTTTTAAGCAGCTTGAAAGGCAAGCCAATATTTTTTATCAAAGAACTTCTGTTGAACCCTGCAATATCCAATCCTTCCACTTTATAACCGGCTTGCGGTATTTTTTCCATCTCCATTTTTCCCTTCGCCCCTATAAACAGTATCTCAATATTGCCATCCATTTTCTTCAGTGCATTTGCAATGGCGATTGCCGGGAATATATGCCCCCCTGTTCCACCGCCTGCTATTATCACTCGCTTACTCATTCACACTTTTATTTTACAAATGCCGCTGTTGTTTTTCCTTCTATTTGTTCTACGTTTCTTGCCACACTCAAAATGATCCCGATAGCCAAACAGGTAAAGATGAAACTGGTTCCGCCCATACTTACCAGGGGAAGAGTGACACCGGTTACAGGAAACAAGTTGACCGTTACCGCCATATTCGCCACTGCCTGTATTGCCAGTGTAAAACTTAATCCCAATGCCAGGAATGCCCCAAACGCAAAAGGACATTTCTTAAATATCCGTATGCACCGGTACAGGAACACCAAGTACACAAACATGATAAATGCACCGCCCATCAAACCATACTCTTCGATGATGATGGCATATATAAAATCATTGTAGGCTTGTGGTAAATAATCTCTTGTTGTACTGTTGCCCGGGCCCACACCAAACACACCGCCTTTTGAAATAGCGATCTTGGCCTGGTTTACCTGGTAAGCGCCTTCATCAATTTCCTTGCTGCCATAAATAAAACTTTCCATCCTTCCGATCCAGGTATCCACCCGGCCGAATAAAGTGGAAGAGCTTTTCTTAGTTGCTACCACCACTTCATCATCATTGGTTTTTCCATGACGGATCACCGCAGCAGATACCAGGAATATGATAGGTATCAATGCTGCGCCTATCGTCATTAGTATATGCTTTGTATTCACCCTTCCGATAAACAATAACAGCAGACAGCTGGCTCCCAACAATAATGCAGTGGAAAGGTTGGCCGGTGCTATCAGCGCACAAGTGATGATCACTGGTGCAATTACCGGCAAGAATCCTTTTTTGAAATCTTTGATCACCGGCTGCTTCTTACTGATCAGGCGGGCCAGGTACATGAACAAGGCCAGTCTTGCAAAGTCGGAAGTTTGCATCGTCATATTGATCAGCGGAAGCCGGATCCAGCGGCTGCCTTCATTCATCTTTACGCCAAAGAATAAGGTATAGAACAACAACGGCAATGATATGAGGAAGGCTATCTGTGCCGCCTTCGAATAAAAAGTATAATTGACCAGGTGAGCAAAATAAATGACCATGATGCCGGCCAGGATAAATGCCACCTGTTTGAAAAGATAAATTTCCGTGTTGCCTTTGTAGTTCTTGTATGCCAGTGATCCGGTGGCGCTGTACACTGCCAGCAGGGAAACCAATGTAAGTAATACCACCAATGCCCAGATCACCTTATCACCCTTCGTTTTGCTGATCAGGTTATTGGTATTGAAGGCGTTCTTAAAACCTCCGAGTCGTATATCTTTTACTACTTCCATTTATCTTATAGCTCTTTTACCGCATGTTTGAACTGGTTGCCACGGTCTTCATAATTTTTAAACAGGTCAAAACTGGCACAGGCCGGGCTCAGCAATACCACATCTCCTTTTGTGGCAAAGTGAAATGCTGCATGAACTGCTTCTGCTGCTGCCGTTGTATTCACGATAGTGCTTACCGTATTGCCAAACGCTTCATGAATTTTCCGGTTATCCGTTCCGAGGCAAATGATCGCTTTCACTTTTTCTTTTACGAGTTCTTGTATCAATGAATAATCATTCCCCTTGTCCACACCTCCCAGTATTAATACCACTGGCTTGGTCATACTTTCCAGTGCGTACCAGGTGGAGTTTACATTGGTGGCTTTGCTGTCATTAATAAATTCAACGCCTCTTACAGTAGCCACATGCTCCATGCGGTGCTCCAGGTTTTGAAAATTCTGGACCGCATCCCGGATCTTATCCTTTCGGATATCCAGTGTGGTGGCGGCCACGCAGGCTGCCATGGTATTATATTGGTTGTGCTTTCCTTTTAAAGCAAAATCAAATACACTCATAGTTGTAAAATCTTGTCCTGTTCTTACGTACATGTCCCCGTCTTTTATAAAAGCTCCGTTTGGTAGTTCTCTTTTCATACTAATTGGCAGTTGGTTAGATTGAATACTGAATTGGTTTAGATATTTCATAGTTACTTCATCATCGGCGCAGTAGATAAAATGATCATCAGGCTGCTGGTTCATAGCGATACGGAATTTGCTGTTGATATAGTTTTCAAACTTGTAATCGTAACGGTCGAGATGGTCTTCTGTGATATTGGTCAGTATGGCAATATCCGGTCTGAATGTTTTGATATCATCCAGTTGAAAACTGCTGACCTCCACCACATACAAAGGACTTGGATCTGTTGCCACTCTTTTGGCAAACGAATCACCAATGTTTCCTACCAGTGCGCAATCCAATCCGGCAGTTTTACAAATGTGCCAGGTCAATGCAGTAGTGGTGGTTTTTCCATTGCTCCCGGTAATGGCAATGATCTTGCTGTTGCCTTTAAACCGGTACGCCAGTTCCACTTCGCTGATGACCGCTATTCCTTTGGCCCGTATCTTTTTTACTATTGCTGTTTTTTCTGGTATGCCGGGACTTTTCATCACTTCATCCGCATTCAGAATTTTTGATTGGGTATGTTGCCCTTCTTCAAAATCAATTCCGGCATTCAGCAATTCGTTACGATACTCATTTTTCAAAGAACTTCCATCAGAAAGGAATACATCATACCCTTGTTGCTTCGCCAGTAGTGCGGCACCCACACCACTTTCGCCACCTCCCAGTATGACAAACCTTTTACTCATCATTCACTCCTCTTTTAAGCAGCCGGAGAAAGCTGTGTACGGAACACGGCTCTTCACAAGTATTGGACTTTCAATTACAACTGCACCACAATTCGATAAAATCAGAACATTCGTTTTCCAGGGTTGGTGGATTGGTTTTTCAACAATATTTCTCAAAAGCAATAGTCTTTCTACCTCATCTTCAGTGTTGCAATACTCAACACCACCAATAACACTGTCACGATCCAAAACCGGTTCACAATTTTCACTTCATGATATCCTTTTACCTGGTAGTGGTGATGCAAGGGTGCTTTTAAAAATGCCCTTCTTCCAATACCAAATCTTCTTTTCGTGTATTTAAAATAGCCCACCTGTATCATCACACTCAGCGTTTCTACAAAGAATACCCCACAGAATATCGGCAGCAGCAATTCTTTATGAACTATTATCGCCAGCGATGCAATGATGCCTCCCAGTGTCAGGCTTCCTGTATCACCCATGAATATCTGCGCCGGGTAAGAGTTGTACCACAAGAACCCGATACAGGCCCCGATCATTGCTGCAATAAATATGGACAGCTCCCCCAAATTGGGGATGTACATAATATTGAGATAATCTGCAAAGACCAGGTTACCGCTTGCATAGGCGAATATGCCGAGCAGTACTCCTATTATCGCCGATGTGCCGGTAGCCAGTCCATCCAGTCCATCCGTAAGATTGGACCCGTTTGAGACTGCAGTGATAATGAATATCACGACCAATATGTAAAGAACCCAGGTATAACTCCTCCAGGAGGCCGGCAACAATTTTGAATAATTAAATTCATGATCTTTTACGAATGGGATAGTTGTTACCGTAGCAGTATTCGCTTCCACAAAATATTTTGTACTGCCATTCACCTGCTTTTCAATAGGCTTCGTTTTTGTATCTGTGGGCGGAATTGTTCCCACATACTCTCTCCAGATCTTTACTTCACTGTTGAAGTATAATGTGGCGCCTACAGTAATACCTAATCCTACCTGTCCTAAGATCTTGAACCAGCCTGCCAATCCATCATTACTACCCTTTTTATATTGCTCCCCTTTCTTCTGCGCTTCTCTTTTAC
>JBEBIF010000702.1:0-1347 GCA_040080515.1 Chitinophagaceae bacterium
GATGGCGTGGAATTTGAAGCGAATGTTTGTGTTGGCAGGGTAGCCTGGAAGGAAAATAGAGTGATTTACAACGGTTATGACCGTTCGTGAACGGTCGAACAGCTATTTGATGAAAAACTGAAAATACAATTTACCTCGAAGAGGTTCTTGTGCCCTTTGGGTATGAAATCACGATCAAATCCGCTCGACAAGTCCGAGTTGTTGGCAGCTTTAACGGCAAGACCGACAGGCTGCTAGGATTTTGTTTTCCGCCACTTCTAAACAGTAGTCTGCCCGAACTTTGATTTGATGTCTCGCGGCTTGCGCGAGACATCAAATTTAAAGGTTTAAAACTTCATTTCACCCCATACCCAAAATTTATTGGTGTCAAAACTCCAAGGTGGGGCTGTATTTATTCCCGTAGAGCTTGTTTTGAAGCTAGCATACTTGGCAGCAATCATGTAATTTGCATCAAAGTTTTTTAGCGCTTGAAAATTCCACTCAGTTCCATATTTTGCACCGCCTGTATCCGCACGATAATCACGATACACCGCCATGAAATTAACATCAGCTAGATTTGTGGACGCTGTAAAAAATGTATCCTTTAAACCAGAGGATGGGATGGTTACAAATTTATCAACCCAGCCATTAACGTTATGCAAAGAGGCTAACGGGGTGGAGAATGCGTTAGTACCATCACCACCCAACACTTCATGACTTAATTTAAATTCAGCAATCTTGATATCAACACCACCTTCTGCAAATATATATTTGTTGGAATAGGTCGCTGGATTATCCTTGTAACTTGATTGCGTCGCATACTCAGCTGTATACAATACATTATACGAATCCATCGGCGTACTGCCTTTAAATCTTAGCCCAAATGTTTTAGTTGAATCAAACTGGCTTCTGGGAACATCAGCAGTAGGAGTAAACCCAGGAGTAATAGCAGGTAAATCAAAGTTCAGCATATAACCATACGCGACCACTTCACCTGCAGTCAAACCTTTGTATTTCACATTAAGAATTGGGGAATTCATTTTAAAATTACCCGCCTGACCACCAAAACGGGCTCTCGCTGCATCGGTATTGGGTCGGTTAAGATTGGTTAAATAGCCAGCCGTGATGGTGGTGTCCGGTAAGTAACTATTAACCAACATAAAAGAATCGTAGGTTTGCTCATTCTGCCGCCAGGATCTCGTACCTATAAATCTGGAGTTATCCAAATTGATACGTTGCCGCCCCCATTTAATATCAGTTTTAGATTCAAGCTCGTTGTATCTAAGGATCGCCTGGTTCATTTCTGTTCCCTCTGGATCGACAACAACCGAATAATTGGTCTTGCCATTTACGGTGCTATTGTAGTTC
>JBEBIF010000206.1:0-6514 GCA_040080515.1 Chitinophagaceae bacterium
GGCACAAGCTATCATCCACATCAGCCCGAGGGCAATAGAGTTGATGATCTTTACAAAAAAACTTTTTACATCATCATCCCAGCCGCTTGCCATGGTACAATATTTCAGATAGAAAAGTACAACATTTGAACAGCAATTGCAGCAACTGTTCAATCAATAAGAATTTTTTTGAACTCGGTGGAGTCTCCGTTGAATACATTGAAATCCACTTTGGAAACAATTCCATTCACCCTTCCTTCATCACTATGCTGCCAGAAGGTCCAGCTTCTGCCAATGCGGGGTTGGTCGGGCCGGTAATAATGGGCGGCCCACAACGGGTACTTGTCAAACTCATCCCCCAGGTTGCGGTTATAAAAATCCACATTGGTATAAATGATCGGCTTTACTCCATAATGCACTTCCACAAGCTGCAGCCATTTTCGCACTTCATTTTTCAATTGGGCCACAGAGCTGCCGTTCAGTTGTTCCACATCTAATACAGGCGGCAGGTCGCCGCTTTCTAACTTTACGTTGTCAATAAAATTTTCCGCCTGCTGTTTTCCATCTTTCGAAGCAATAAAAAAATGATACGCACCGCGGGGAAGCCCGGCTTCTTTTGATCTTTTCCAGTTTCGTTTGAATTGCGGATCGGAGGAAGACGTTCCTTGTGTGGCTTTTATAAAAGTGAATCCCATCTGGATCTGCTGCACTTTCATTTTCCTCACCTCGTCCCAGGCGATCACTGATTGGTACTTCGAAACATCAATACCATGTATATCATATCCCCCGGGAATGGATATGCCAAACTCTTCGTAGCGGGTATATTTTGCTTTACGGTAGGTAAGCCATTGAAAGATGATCCAGGCGGCCACGCAGAACAACGCTGTGCCAAATACTATAAAGACGAATCGCTGAATACGCTTTTTTTGCCTGCGTGAAAACATTGGGTGGCGGGTGGTTTTGCTTTTTTACTGATCCCTTTACACAGCGGTGAAGATAAAGTGCAGGCCGAAAACAGGATGTGAAAAGTTGTGGCTTTTCTAGTTATGGCAAAAATCTATCATCATTTACTGACCTTTTTCTTCAAAAAGGCCCGTTTTTCTATCCCTTTATCACCTGTTAGTGGTATTGTTTTGCGTTTGCCCTAAGTCTACCTTTGCCCTCTGCATTTATTAATGAGATACCAGTTGTGTAAACAAAAGGCAGTTCTCAATTAACCATTAAACCAAACCACATTTTATGTTACGATTTTTATTCACGGCCTTTGCCGCAGTTCTTCTCTGCACCGGGGCCTTTTCACAAAACAAAAGCGAAGTAAAAAATTATCCCCGCAATTTTGCCGCAGGCGAAGTGTCGCTGTTGCAACAGTGGACCGAAAATGATGGTTCCCGTTCGTTTACAGCTTATAACATTGAAGTGCCGGTAGCAGGTACCTATTCAGTGGCGGTGGTATCAAACCTGCAAAGCGGTACCACACTACCTGTTAGTGTTGATGACAGGTCCACTTCATTTCGTATCACTGCCACCGAAGCCGGCTGGCAAAAAACAGTTGTTTCTGCGTTGACAAAAAATGATGCAGCCGGTTTGTACCTTACTGCAGGCCATCATACCATTAAATTAAGCTTAGCCGGTAATATGCCGCCACTGGTTGACCAGGTCAGCTTCAGCCGTAGTGGTGCTCATGCTGAATTAGATGCTAACTGGCAGCAGTTTTCCTCCCGCCTGGCACAATGGAAACAAGAACAACCCGCTGCCAACACTCCCGCAGCCGATAAGTTCCAGGCCTCATTTGACAAAGTGTTGAGCAATCCTGAAGGCAATTACGACCATGCCATTGATACAGCATTCACCTATTCCACTTTTCAATGGGTGTACTTAACAGCCGGCAATACTTATACTTTCGCCACCAACAACTCTACCAAAGACCCGGTACTGCATCTTTTTGATCCCCTCAATATCGCTACCAGTTCCTGGTATGATGATGATTACAACGGTACTTGGGAAAGTAACCTGGTGGTGAACATTACCGTTAGCGGCAGCTATGCCCTGTTGTTACGTCCTTATTATGCTTCGCAAAGCGGTACTATCAATGTTACACAAAACGGCGTACCTATTATTAGCAATACCCCAATAGGCGGGCAACGGTTTGCCACAACACTCAGAACCGGTAACCTTAATTATTTTACCGCTAAACTCAGCGGCGTAAATCCCGATACACGCATTTTTACATTGTTGACTTCAGGTAGCTCTGTTACCGGGTATAATGATGATTATAATAACGCCAGTGGTGGCACCTGGAACTGGTCACTTTGCTCCCGCATTAAAAAGAACTATGCCGCTGCCAGCAGCTATGTATATGTGTGTGCCTATAATACTTCTAAAACAGGCAATTGTGATGTGTATATGGGAAATATTGCAGCCACGCTGCCAATTTCTGGTGAAGCATCAAACTTTCCTTTGCTGAAAGGAGAGGATGCTATCCAAAGCGCTCCCAGCACCGGTACTTATAACTGTATTGCCTGGAGCGGTGGTATCACCACTTCATGGGTATGGCCTCCAAGTGAATTTTCTACCTGGTATGTGGCAGGAAACCCGTTGTCTGGTTTTGATAAATATTATTCCAATAATCCGGTGCGTTTCCCAGGTGCCTGGAATTATACCCGCACAGGCGCTACAGTCTCCAATTCAGTGGTGGACCTGTGGAAGACAGCCAGCGATTATACTCATGCTTCGGTAACAAATCCCGGCAATAATAATCCGCATGGTTATGATTGGGAAAGTAAGCCCGGCAGTTTCGATCGGACCCTGCATCCCCGCAATGCATTGCAAAATGCTAACTGGTACGGATCTGTTTCGAATTATTATAAATTCACCGGTACTTATGCCTTTGTTATCGTCTGGCCCTGGATTTTAAAAACTGATGTGGATGCAGTTAATGCAGGAGTGGCTGTTTTTGATAAAGGAGTATTGAGTAATGGATCACAGGACAAACTCCATTCGATGATTTCCCGTTTGGATGCTTCCTTTACAAGTCAGTTTGAAGAGCTATACAATGCCTGGGATAAAACAAAAGCTGCAAATACTTCGTTGAGCGATCCTTCTGCTTATTGTAAGAATCCTGAGTTTGAGAGACTTGCTGCACTGTCACAAAAAAATACCAAAGCTGCTATGCTCCTGGTGTTTGATAAATTTGTGAACAAGGGCGATCATTTTATTGGCGACCTCTTGTTGTCGCTTACTATAAATAAATATGGCCGGTTATTGACGGATGTAAAATCAGAGCGGTTAGCTGATCCAAATGATGCGCAGGGCCGGTATAAAATTCATGGTGATCATGATAACGGGGTGCTATATGTAGAAAAGATACTGAAGCAGTTGGATGAAAAAACGGTCATCAGCCCGGTGGAAGAATCCATTTTTGTTTCTATATCTCCCAACCCTGTTAAAGATCAGTTTACCGTACAGGTAAATCTGAAAACAGCAAGTCGTGTTAGTGTACAGGCTATATCGGCACAAAGCCGGGTTTCAAGAGAGTTACGTTCAGAGATTGAACTGCCGGCAGGTACCCACCGCTTTACCGCCAATGCAAAAAGCCTTGGCTCATCAGCCGGAGATATTATTGCAGTACAGGTGAGAGTAAATGGAGTGTTGCATACTGCGAAAGTGCTGGTGCTATAATATATTTACAGATAAAAAAGAAAAGAGTTGACACCGGTTAAAGGTTGTCAACTTTTTTTTACGGCCTCCTCCCGATCCCGGCGAATAGCCGGGACCACCCACACACAGCCCTGACTTATTTACAGACTCCGATTGATTAAATAGTATGCTTATTCTATGATCCGCAGCTTAGCGTAGTTCAGCATGATCTTCTTTTCGCCGTTGTGCTCAAACTTTACTGTAGCAATAGGGTTATGTGCGGCGCCTTCCATTTTTAATACTTCGCCAAAACCAAATTTCTGGTGCTCCACTTTTTGCCCGGCTTGCAGGTTGGAAGTATCACTGGCTTCAAAGTCAGCCGAAGGCACATGCTCTTTTATTTTTCCGGGTACGCCTTTCGGTGGCAGGTAAGAGGGTGTGGATGATTTAGCAGCCGGCGGACCGGAATTATAATAAGTGCCGGATTGTTGCCGTGCAGAACCTGACTCTCCATCATCTACATTTTTTGCCCGCATCCGCTCAAAGGCAGACCCTTTGCTCCACTTGCTGCCGCCCACCTGGTTCTTGGCACCACCACCGGCAAAGCTTCTGTCCATGTGTTGCTCCGGAATTTCTTCTATAAACCGGCTGGGTTCATTTTGCACCAGCTGGCCAAAGCGGTACCGGGTATTGGCATAGGTGATCCAGAGCCGTTGCTTGGCCCGGGTGATCACCACATAAAATAAGCGGCGTTCTTCTTCCAGCTCTTCCCTTGTGCTTATTGACATGGCATTGGGAAAAAGCATTTCTTCAAGGCCTGCTGCAAACACACAACTAAACTCCAGGCCCTTTGCTGCATGTATCGTCATCAGCTTTACCGTATCTGCATCGGGGTCTTTTTCATCGGCATCCGTTAGCAAAGTGATCTGTTGTAAATAAGAAGCGAGACCCGGTCCCCCACCCCCCGAAGGGGGAGTATCAGAACCCTCAACCACCACTCCGTCTTCATCAATCAAAGAACGGTTTGCAGTATCATCCACCCATTCTTTTATTGAGTTGAGCAATTCCTGTATGTTCTCGTATCGTTGTACACCTTCGGTACTTTTATCATTGAACAGTTCTTTTACCAGGTTCGTTTGTTTGCCCACATGAAAAGCCACTTCGTAGGCATTCTGTTTGGTAAGCATGCTGGTAAAACTTTTTATCATCGTTACAAAGTCTTCCAGCGCAGTAAAAGTGCCCGCCCGGAAACCAAACTCATTGGCTTTTTCCAGAACCTCCCACATGCTGATATTGTTTGTATTGGCAGACAGCACCAGCTTATCGATCGTTGTTTTACCAATTCCTCTTGCGGGATAATTGATAATGCGCTTTAAAGCTTCTTCATCATTGGGGTTTACGATCAGCCGCAGGTAGGCTACAATATCTTTGATCTCTTTTCTTTGATAAAAACTGATGCCGCCGTAAATGGTATAAGCAATACCCATTTTGCGCATCGCTTCTTCAAAGGCACGGCTTTGTGCATTGGTGCGGTATAGAATAGCAAAATCCCTGTTGCTGTAATGGTTGCGTAGTTTTTGTTCCTGTATGCTGTCGGCCACGAATTTTCCTTCTTCATTGTCCGTCATCGTCCGCACCAGCTTTATCTTTTCGCCTTCGTCATTTTCTGTAAACAATACTTTCTCTATCTGGCCTTTATTGTTTTTTATCACTTCGTTGGCCACATGCAGGATACTTTTGGTGCTGCGGTAGTTCTGTTCCAGCTTCACGAGCTTTACATCATCATAATCTTTCTGGAACTGCAGTATGTTTTCAATCGTAGCGCCGCGGAAACTGTAAATGCTTTGTGCATCATCTCCCACCACGCATACATTCTCATGCATGGCGCCCAGCAGTTTGATGATCTCGTACTGTGCCGGGTTGGTATCCTGGTATTCGTCTATTAAAATGTATTTGAATTTGCGCTGGTATTTGGCCAGGGCTTCGGGAATATTTTTAAGCAGCTCATAGAATTTTAGTAGCAGGTCATCAAAATCCATAGCGCCGTTCTTAAAACATCTTTTTACATACGCTTCATATATCTGGCCGATAGCAGGGCGGTTGCTCCGCATATCTTCCTGTTGCAGTCCATAGTCATTCTTATATTCCGCAGGGCCTACCAGTGCATTTTTTGCAGAAGAAATGCGGTTGTAAACAATATTGGGCTTGTAGTGCTTGTCATCCAGGTCCATTTCGTTGATGACGGTCTTTACCACACTCTTGGCATCATCCGTATCATAAATAGTGAAGCTTTTGGGATAGCCGATCTTATCTGCTTCAAAACGAAGTATTCGTGCAAACACAGAGTGAAAGGTGCCGATGTACAAATTCCGGGCTTCACCATTGCCCAATATCTTTTCCACCCGTTCCTTCATCTCTTTAGCGGCCTTGTTGGTAAATGTGAGTGCCAGTATATTAAAGGCATCCACGCCATTGGCCATCAGGTGGATGATACGGGTGGTGAGAACTTTTGTTTTTCCGCTGCCGGCCCCGGCCACTATCATTATCGGCCCGTCTTTATGTAGTACGGCTTCTTTCTGCCGCTCGTTCAATCCACTTAAATAATCCATCATGGGCGCAAATTACGCTGATGGTCCGAGATGCTGAAACAAAAAGCCTTTATGAACGGGTTTTTACCGGATAGTTATCTTTTGCTGAAGCACGGTATCTGCTGCGGCAGATGGTTTGTCATCCACCGGGTTTGTTCCTGTTTCAATGGCATAAACCTTGTATTCGCCTTTGGGTAAGCGGTTGATCACCAATCTTACTGTTGAACTACACTGGCATTTGCAACCTTGCCTGAACCAATATTCAGTAATAGTAATTTTAAACTGCTCCTTTTGTGTACTGAGTTTTACCT